>CAZVNY010000064.1:0-8773 GCA_964628785.1 uncultured Thiobacillus sp. | reverse complement strand
TCGTGCTAGCCGAAAGAGCTCTGATACATGGCTGTCCGGGGCTGTGGTGGCGGCAGTATAGCTGTGGCCTTGCCGGGACTTTTGCGCGGCCCCGGGCCCTGCCCGGCATTGCCCCTCGACCGAGGCCGCGGCGGCTTTCTCCCGCCCCGGGTTGCGTATAAAATGTGCAGCCCCTTTCCCCCAGCTGTCTACTTTGCCCCGGCATGCGTATCGGCCCCCATCAGCTCAAAAACAACCTGATCGTCGCCCCCATGGCCGGGGTGACGGATCGGCCTTTCCGCCAGCTGTGCAAGAAGATGGGGGCCGGCATGGCGGTCTCCGAGATGGTGACCTCCAACTCCCTGCTCTATGGTTCCGCCAAGACCCGGCGCCGGGCCAACCACGCAGGGGAAGTGGCCCCCATCTGCGTGCAGATCGCCGGCAGCGACCCGGCCATGCTGGCCGAGGCTGCCCGCTACAACGCCGACAACGGCGCCCAGATCATCGACATCAACATGGGCTGTCCGGCCAAGAAGGTGTGCAACGTCATGGCCGGCTCCGCCCTGCTGCAGGATGAGCCCCTGGTGGGCCGCATCCTGGACGCCGTGGTGCAGGCCGTACCGCGCATCCCCGTCACCCTGAAGATCCGCACCGGTTGGGACCGGGAACAGCGCAATGCCCTGCGCATCCTGCACATCGCCCAGGAGGCGGGGGTCCAGGCCCTGGCCATCCATGGCCGCACCCGGGCCTGTGGCTATTCCGGCGAGGCGGAGTACGACACCATCAAGGCGGTGAAGGCCGCGGCGAAGATCCCCGTCATCGCCAACGGCGACATCACCACGCCGGAAAAGGCCAGGCAGGTGCTGGAGCACACCGGGGCCGACGCCATCATGATCGGCCGTGCCGCTCAGGGTCGGCCCTGGCTGTTCCGGGAGATCGGCCATTACCTGGCCACCGGCGAGCAGCTGCCCGCCCCGGAGGTGCAGGAAATCCACGCGGTGCTGCTGGCCCACCTGGACGAGCTCTACAGCTTCTACGGCCAGCCCACGGGGCTGTGCATGGCGCGCAAGCACATCGCCTGGTACACCCGGGGTCTGGCGGATTCCGCCCAGTTCCGCCACGCCATGAATCAGCTGGCAAGCCCGGACGCACAACTGGAGGCGGTGAACGACTTCTTCCGGCGTACCCGGGAGCGCAGCCGTCGACTCGTCTACATCGATACCCAGGCCGGCCATGTCCAGCGTCAGGCGGCCTGAACAGCACAACCAGGAAGCAGGATGGAGCAACACTTTGATGAAAGCGCCCTGGCCGTCTGCGTACGCCAGGAACTGGAACAGTATTTCAAGGACCTAGACGGGGAGTCTCCCGCCGGGATCTATGACATGGTGGTGAATTGCGTGGAAAAACCCATCCTGGAGATGATCCTGGAGCGGGCCGGCAGCAACCAGAGCCGGGCCGCCGAATGGCTGGGCATCAACCGCAACACCCTGCGCAAGAAGATGCAGAAACACGGCATCAAATAACCTGCGGATCCCGCGGGCGGCAACACGTCCCCCATCCCTTTTTCCAGTAGCCAATCCCCATCGCCGACATGATTCAACGCGCCCTGCTCTCCGTTTCCGACAAGACCGGTCTTGTCGATTTCGCCCGTGCCCTGGCCCACCAGGGTGTGGAACTGCTCTCCACCGGCGGTACCGCCCAGGCCATCCGGGAGGCCGGCATCCCGGTGCGGGACGTCTCCGAGTTCACCGGTTTTCCCGAAATGCTGGATGGCCGGGTGAAGACCCTGCACCCCAGGGTGCATGCCGGTATCCTCGCGCTGCGGGACGACCCGGCCCATGCCGCAACCATGCGGGAACACGACCTGGGCTACATCGACCTGGTGTGCGTGAACCTCTACCCCTTCGTGCAAACCGTGGCCAGGCCCCACAGCCTGGACCAGGCCATCGAGAACATCGACATCGGCGGTCCGGCCATGGTGCGCTCCGCCGCCAAGAACTACCACCATGTGGCCATCGTCACCGACCCGGCCGACTATGCCGGCCTGATTGCCGAAATGCAGGCCAACGACGGTGATCTGCCCGAGGCCACCCGCTTCCACCTGGCCAAAAAGGCCTTCAGCCACACCGCCCAGTACGACGGCCACATCAGCAACTATCTCACCGCCCTGGACGAGAAAGGCGAGCGCCAGGCCTTCGCAGAGCGGCTCACCCTGCAGTTCAAGCGCGCCCAAATCTGCCGCTACGGCGAGAACCCCCACCAGAACGGGGCCTTCTACGTGGAAGCCGCCCCGCCTGTGGGCAGCATCGCCAGCGCCCGCCAGCTCCAGGGCAAGGAGTTGTCCTACAACAACATCGCCGACACGGATGCGGCCCTGGAGTGCGTCAAGCAGTTCGACCAGGCCCCGGCCTGCGTCATCGTCAAACACGCCAACCCCTGCGGCGTGGCCTATGGCAGCAGCCTGCTGGAGGCCTACGACCGGGCCTACCAGACCGATCCGGAATCTGCCTTCGGCGGCATCATCGCCTTCAACGGCCGTCTGGACGGCGAGACGGCGAAGGCCATCGTGGAGCGCCAGTTCGTGGAGGTGATCATCGCCCCCCAGGTGAGCCCGGAGGCCAGCGCCGCCGTGGCGGCAAAGAAGAACGTGCGCCTGCTGGAATGCGGACAGTGGTCCGGGCCGGTGAATCAGCTGGACATGAAACGGGTGGCCGGTGGCCTCCTGCTGCAGGATGCCGACGTGTTGCTGCATGGTGAATTGAAGGTGGTGACCCGGCGCGCACCCTCTGAACAGGAGATGGCGGATCTGCTGTTTGCCTGGCGGGTAGCCAAGTTCGTCAAGTCCAACGCCATCGTCTATGCCCGGGACGGCATGACCATCGGCGTGGGCGCCGGCCAGATGAGCCGGGTCAACTCCGCGCGTATCGCCGCCATCAAGGCCGAGCACGCCGGTCTGACGGTGCCCGGTTCGGTCATGGCCTCGGACGCCTTCTTCCCCTTCCGGGACGGCCTGGACAACGCCGCCGCCGCCGGCATCCGGGCGGTGATCCAGCCGGGTGGTTCCCTGCGGGACGATGAAGTCATCGCCGCCGCCGACGCGCACGACATCGCCATGGTATTCACCGGCGTGCGGCATTTCCGCCATTGACCCGGGCCAGTCCCCAATCCAAAGCCCCGTTATCGACCCCCGCTACCAAGATGAAACTACTCGTGATCGGCTCCGGCGGGCGTGAACACGCCCTGGCCTGGCGCCTGCTCCAGTCCCCCCGGGTGCACAAGGTCTACGTGGCCCCCGGCAACGGTGGCACCGCCAGGGAGGAAGGCCTGGAGAATTTGCCCCTCAGCGATTTTTCCGCCCTCATCGACTTCGTGCGTCAGGAGGGCATTGCCTTCACCGTGGTGGGACCCGAAGCCCCCCTGGCGGCGGGCATCGTGGATGCCTTCCGCGTTGCGGGCTTGAGGATCTTCGGCCCGGTTCAGGCCGCCGCCCGTCTGGAATCCTCCAAGGACTTCGCCAAGCAGTTCATGGCCCGGCACGGCATTCCCACGGCGCGTTTCGCCACCTTCAGCGATGCCGCCGCCGCCCACGCCTATATCGATGCCCAGGGCGCCCCCATCGTGGTGAAGGCCGATGGCCTGGCCGCCGGCAAGGGGGTGGTGGTGGCCCAGACCGCCCAGGAGGCCCATGTCGCCGTGGACGCCATGCTGGCAGGCAACAGCCTGGGTGAGGCGGGCCACCAGGTGGTCATCGAGGAATGTCTGCAAGGCGAGGAAGCCAGCTTCATCGTCCTGGTGGACGGCGAGCATATCCTGCCCATGGCCACCAGCCAGGACCACAAGCGTCTGCTGGACGGCGACCAGGGCCCCAACACCGGCGGCATGGGGGCCTATTCCCCGGCCCCGGTGGTGACTCCGGAGATCCACGCCAAGGTCATGCGGGAAGTGATCCGCCCCGTGGTCCAGGGCATGAAGGCCGAAGGCACGCCCTATAGCGGTTTCCTCTATGCCGGCCTGATGATCGACCCGGCGGGGAAGCTGGGGGTGCTGGAATTCAACTGCCGCTTCGGTGACCCGGAGACCCAGCCCATCCTGCTGCGTCTCAAGTCCGATTTCTCCGTGCTCCTGGAGGCCGCCATCGACGGCCGCCTGGACGAAGTGGAAGCGGACTGGGACCGGCGGGTGGCCCTGGGGGTGGTCCTGGCCGCGGCGGGCTATCCGGAATCCCCCCGCCTGGGGGACGTCATCACCGGCCTGGGCGGGGAAGCGGAGGATTGCCACGTCTTCCACGCCGGCACCGCCCTGCAGAACGGCCAACTGGTGAGCAGCGGTGGCCGGGTCCTCTGCGTCACCACCCTGGGGGATACGGTGAAACAGGCCCAGATCCGTGCCTACGAAGTGGCGGCAGGCATCCACTTCGCCGGCCGTCAGATGCGCAGCGACATCGGCTGGCAGGCCATCCAGCGCAAGGCCAGGAAGTAAGACGCCTCGGGCCATCCCCTGGCCGGACAGCCCGTGGCCATCCACACCGCGCGCCGCCACGGTGCCATGCCCGGCACCCTCCAGGCCCATGGAATCCCGCCGGCACGGGCCTCTGCGCTCTGGCCGGACACGGAGCGTCTGCGTCGCTTTCTACGACGGGGTGGCATCATCGCCTATGCCACGGAATCCTGTTTCGGCCTGGGCTGTGATCCCCGCAATGCGCGGGCCGTGCAACGTTTGTTGCGGCTCAAGGGCCGGCCCCGGGCCAAGGGCCTGATCCTCATCGGCAGCGAGCTGGCCCAGTTCCGCCCCTTCATCGCCCCCCTGCCAGCAGATCTGCAGCCCCGTCTGGGGCAATGGTGGCCCGGGCCCAACACCCTGCTGCTGCCCGTCTCCCGTCGCTGTCCGCCCTGGCTGCGGGGACACCACACCAAACTGGCGGTGCGGATCACGGCCCACCCCCAGGCTGCCCGCCTGTGTCATGCCCTGGGCATGGCCCTGGTCTCCACCAGTGCCAATCGAAGCGGTCAACGGCCCTTGAAGACCTGGCGTGCCTGCCAGCAGGCCTTCGGCCATCAAGTCTGGGTACTGCCCGGACGCATCGGCAGGCGCAAAAGACCCTCCACCATCCTGGACCCGCTGGCGGGCGGTGTGATCCGGCCTTGAGACTGCTTCAATCCCGCCTCCCGCCGGTTAGAATCACGGCCATTTTTTACGGCCATTTTTGTGAGGGCCTACATGGATAGCGGCCGCGTCAAGGAATTCCTCCTGGGGCTCCAGGAACTCATCGTGCAACGCCTGGAGCAGGTGGATGGCCAGGCCTTTCGCCAGGATGCCTGGCAACGCCCCGAAGGCGGCGGCGGCATCTCCCGCCTCATCGAGGAAGGCAACGTGCTGGAGCGGGGTGGGGTGAACTTCTCCCATGTCATGGGAGACAGACTGCCGCCTTCCGCCTCGGCCCAGCGTCCGGAACTGGCGGGGCGACGCTGGCAGGCCATGGGCGTGTCCCTGGTGATGCATCCGCGCAACCCCTATGCCCCCACCTCCCACATGAACGTGCGTTTCTTCGTGGCCGAGAAGGCCGGCGAGGCGCCGGTATGGTGGTTCGGCGGCGGCATGGACATGACGCCCTATTACGGCTTCGAGACCGACGCCAGCCATTTCCACAAAACCTGCCGTCAGGCCCTGGAACCCTTCGGCGCCGATTACTATCCCCGCTACAAAAAATGGTGTGACGAGTACTTCTTCCTCAAGCATCGCAACGAGCCCCGGGGTATCGGGGGCATCTTCTACGACGACCTGAACACCGGCGACTTCGAACACTGCTTCAATCTGACCCAGAGCGTGGGCAACCATTACCTGCCCGCCTATGTGCCCATCCTGGAGGCCCGCAGCGGCATGGACTGGGGTGAACGGGAACGGGATTTCCAGCTCTATCGCCGGGGTCGCTATGTGGAATTCAACCTGGTGTTCGATCGGGGCACCCTCTTCGGCTTGCAGTCCGGGGGACGCACGGAATCCATCCTCATGTCCATGCCCCCCCTGGTGCAATGGCGCTACGACTGGCAACCCCAGCCTGGCAGCGAAGAGGCCCGGCTGTATAGCGATTTTCTGCGTCCCCGGGACTGGCTGAATCCGGACACCCGATCTGCATGAGCAGCGCTGACGTCGTGCAGCGGCGCCTGCGCCGCCTCTGGCTGTGGCCGCTGATCCTGTTCATCCTGCTGGTGGTCGCGGCCTTTGCTGCCTATGAGCTCATCGCCTCTCCCATCCAGGCCAAGGTGTTGGCGCGCTATGGCGAGAACCTGACCTTCCAGCTCGAGGCGGAGGCCAATCCCAACCCCCCAACTGCCCCCCAAGGCCCCTATGATGTGCGCCTGGGCTATCCCGATCTGCCGAATTTCACCCACCGGCTGCAGGCCCAGGGTTTCACGGTCACGCAACAGGCCCGGGTGTCCGAGGCCATGGCCAGCATCAATGATTTCGGCCTGTTCATGCCCTACCGGGAAAAGTCCGTGGCGGGCCTGACCCTGCAGGACTGCCGGCAGGAACCCCTGTATGACCAGCACTTCCCCCGGCATACCTATGCGGATTTCGACACCATCCCGCCGATCATTGCCAATACCCTGCTGTACATCGAAAACCGGGAATTGCTGGACCCCAACCACCCGCAACGCAATCCGGCAGTGGAATGGGACCGGCTGGGGGCCGCCATCCTGGAAAAGATCCTCAAGACCGTAGATCCCTCGCGCAATGTGCCGGGGGGTTCCACCCTGGCCACCCAGATCGAGAAGTACCGCCACTCCAGCGACGGCCTCACCCTCACCGCCATGGACAAGCTGCGGCAGATGGCCTCGGCCTCCCTGCGCGCCTATCTGGATGGCCCGGATACCCTGGTGACCCGTCGGCGCATCGTGCTGGATTATCTGAACACCGTACCCTTGGCAGCCGCCCCCCGCATCGGCGAGGTGAACGGCATAGGCGATGGCCTGGAGGCCTGGTTCGGCCTGGATTTCAACGAAGCAAACCGGCTGTTGCGCAACCCGGCCCCCACGCCGGAGGCGGCCCGGGCCTACAAGCACGTGCTGGCCCTGCTCATCTCCCAGCGCAAACCCTCCCATTACCTGCTCAGCGGACGCAAGCAGCTGGACGCCCAGGCGGACGCCCACCTGCGGCTTCTGGCCACGGCCAAGGTCATCACGCCCCAGTTCCGGGATGCGGCCCTGCAGCAGCACATCCAGTTCCGTAATGGCCAACACAGCCCCTCCCACGCCAGCTTCATCGACAAGAAGGCCGTGAATGCCCTGCGCGTGGAGCTCATGAAATATCTGGGCGTGCCCCGGCTGTACGAGCTGGATCGCCTGGATCTGACGGCCCACAGCACCCTGCATGCCCCCACGCAACAGGCGGTGGCCAGCTACCTGCAACGCCTGTCCGAGCCCGCCGTGGTGGCGGCGGGAGGGCTGTACGGCTACAGCCTGCTGGCGCCGGGGGATGATCTGGGCAAGCCCATCTACAGTTTCACTCTCTATGAAAACACCCAGGAAGGGGCCCTGTTGCGGGTCCAGGCGGACAACCTGAACCAACCCTTCGACATCAACCAGGGTGCCAAGCTGGACATGGGCTCCTCCGCCAAGCTGCGTACCCTGCTCACTTACCTGCAACTGGTGACCGAGCTGCACGAGCAATATGCCAACCTGTCCGCGACGGAACTGCGCAAGCTCAAGGTGGCGGACAAGGACCTGCTCATGCGCTGGGTCGTGGGTTATCTGTCGAATGCCCAGGACAAGGATCTGATGAGCATGTTGCGGGCTGCCATGGCACGGCCCTATTCCGCCAGTCCGGCAGAAAGCTTCTTCACCGGTGGCGGCGTGCACCGCTTTTCCAACTTCAGCCACGACGATGACAACAAGGTCATGGACCTGTGGGAGGCCACGCGCAATTCCGTGAACCTGCCCTTCATCCGCCTGATGCGGGACATCGTGCGCCACTTCATCTACCGGGATCCCAAGGGGGCCGCCCAGATCCTGGCCGACCCCCAGGACCCCCGTCGCGGTGAATACCTGAAGCGCTTTGCCGATCAGGAGGGCAAGGCCTACCTGGTGCGCTTCCACAAGAAATACAAGGGCCTGACCCCGGACGAGGCCACGGCCGTCCTGCTCAACCATCTCACGGCCAACCCCAAGCGTCTGGCCGCCGTGTTCCGCTACCTGGAGCCCAAGGCCGACATCGCCGAATTCACCCGTTTCCTGAAAGGACGCCTGAGCGCGCCGGCGGGCTTTGACGAAGGCGATTTCCAGTTCCTCTACGAGACCTACGGGCCGGAGAAATTCAATCTCTCGGACCGGGGCTACATCAGCCAGGTGCATCCCCTGGAGCTCTGGCTGGTGGCCTATCTGCGTGCCCATCCCCAGGCCAAGTGGGATGAGATCGTCAAGGTCAGCTACAACGAACGCGTGGAGGTCTATTCCTGGCTCCTCAAGACCAGCCGCAAGAATGCCCAGGACAGCCGCATCCTCTCCCTGCTGGAGATCGAGGCCTTCCAGGAGGTGCATCGACGCTGGCGCAACCTGGGCTATCCCTTCGGCAGCCTGGTGCCTTCCTACGCCACCGCCATCGGCTCCTCCGCGGACCGGCCCGCAGCCCTGGCGGAACTCATGGGCACCATCGTCAACGACGATCCGCTGCTGGAGACCGATGTGCAGTTCGGCGTCACCAAGACGCTGATCGGAAATTATGTGCGCCACGAGCATGAGGTACCGCCGGCGCCGGATGTGAAGGGCCCTTGGTATTCATTCGAATACACCTTCGCGAT
>CAZVNY010000063.1:0-8872 GCA_964628785.1 uncultured Thiobacillus sp. | reverse complement strand
TGCCGTGTTCCGCGCCATCCAGGACCCGGATCTGCTGGCCATGGCCTATCAGCCGGTGATCCGACTGGACGGCATGCACAGGGAATACCACGAGGCCCTGGTGCGCATCCGCTTCCAGGGTGAGCTGATCCCGCCCCGGGACATCTTCCCCATCATTCAGGAACGCAACCTGGATGCGGAATTTGATCTGGCCGTGTTGCGGGCCATCAATCGGGACATGGATGATGCCAGCCTGGCACCTGGACAGGGCGTGTCCATCAACCTCTCCGCCGCCGGCGTCATCAATGCCCGGGTGGTGGATGCCCTGGTGGCCCTGCTGGAGGCGGAACGAACGCGCAAGATCGTGGTGGAAATCACCGAAACCGCCCTCATCACCCAGATGGAAACTGCCACGGCCAACATCCGTCGCCTGCAACAGGCCGGTGCCCTGGTGGCCCTGGACGACTTCGGCAGCGGCTATTCCTCCCTGCGTTACCTGTCCGCCATGCCCGTGGATCTGGTGAAGTTCGACATCACCATGATGCGCCTGCTGGGCTCGGAGGATGCGCGCCAACGCAGGATGATCGAGGAAATCGTCCACATGGTGCTGGCGGCGGGGTACGAGCTGGTGGCTGAAGGCATCGAGACCCGAGAAATGCTGGACAGGGCCCGGGCCCTGGGTTTTTCCCACGCCCAAGGCTACTACTTCGGCCGCCCCGACGGGGATCAGGCAAGCCAGGCCTGAGGACCCCGCACAGGGTCCGTCGTCAACCCAGATAGCTGAACAGGGACAGGCCCGCGGTACGGGCATAAGCCGTGCTTACCGCCTCCAGCACGGTCTGGCGCATCTGCAGTTCCATGATGGCAGCGGCCTGATCCACCTTCTGGATATCCCCCAGGGCGTTCTGTTCCTGGAGCAACAGGGAGCGGGTGGTGGTGCGCACGTCCTCCACCTCGCCATGGGCAGCGGAAACCCGATAGCGAATGGTGTCCAGGTTGCCGATGGCATCGCTGATGAGCTGATTCCAATAGTCCAGATCGGTCTGAGTCAGGGCAGCACCCGGGATGCTCGCGGCGGCGGTATCCAGCTGTTGCAACAGGTCGTCGGCGGAACCGGCCTGGAAAACCCCATCCAGGTTGTCATTCACCCGCACATAACGACCGGTTTCCACCTCCAGCCAACGGGAGCCACCGGGGCCCGTCTGGCCATCCGGCGCCATGGCCACAGAGGTAAATAGGCTGCCGTTATAAGTGGTGGGCGTGGCCGAGCCGTCCAATGGCTGGACAAAGGGAGGGGTGGTGGTCTTGTGGCCGGCAAAGATGTAGTCCCCATTGGGGTCACGGGTATTGGCCAGGGCCATGAGGTGCCGGGTCACGGCCGCCAGCTGCTGGCCTACATTCTGGCGCAGATCGTCGTCATGACCGGGGCTGACGCTGATCACCAGTTTGCGCACCTCCTGCAGGGTCTTGTCCATTTCCTGTAACACCGTGTCGGCGTACTTCAGGGCCAGAGTGGCCCGGTCCTGGTTGGAAACGAACTGGGTGCGGGTGGCAATGCGGTTGGACAGGGTCAGGATCTGTTCCGTAGCGACGGGGTCGTCCTTGGGTTGCAGGACCCGGCGATCACTGGCCAGTTGCTGGGTGAGCCGGGCGATACCGGCCTGGTTTTCGCGCATGCCCATGAGGCTGCTGTTGAAATAGGTCAGGGAATCGATGCGCATGCCATGTCTCCACAATGCAATGATCCCCATACGGCCCCGGGCATCCGGCCCAGGCCCTGCATGGGGATGCGGCAGCCATTCAGGGTGGCGGTGCCGACTGTATGGTTTACGACCATGCCCCACCTTTACTTGAAGGGCGCTTCATTCCGCTCAAGTCGGCCATCATCGGCGGGGAAGTATGCAGCGGCTGCATTTCTGCAAACCCAAGGCCTCAGCGCAGGATGCCCAGGACTTCATCGAACAGGCTGGCGGCAATCTGCATGGCCCGGGCCGCAGCCTGATAGGCCTGCTGGTAGCGGATCAGGTTCACCGCCTCCTCGTCCAGGTTCACCCCGGAGATGCTGCGGCTGTCCGCCTCCTGGTTGCTCACCAGGCTGGCAAAGGCAGAGAGATTCATGTCCGCCTCCGCCGCATGACTGGCGGTACGGGCAATAGTCTGGCCATAGGCGGCGGTGAAGCTGACGGTCCCGCCAGCGAGTACGCCCTCGAAACGCAGCTCCGCCAGGTCCAGGGCATTGGCGTTGTCACCGGGTCCGGTTCCCGCCTTGGCTGCAGTCACCTGGGTGGGACTGCCCAACATCATGGCCATGTTTCGCGCGTAATCGCTGGCCACCACGGAGGTCGGATCGGTGAAGAAATCCACCCCCGTATTGCCGTTGTAATCCTCACCACCGGTGTGCAGGGCATTGACTTCCCCTGCGATAGCGGCGGCAAGGGTATTCAGGTCACTGAAGGCGGGCAGCAGGATCTCGGCACGATAGGCCAGCAGACCACCGATTTTGCCGCCGCTGACCTGGGCCGCATCCAGATGCATGGCCCCGGCGCCCAGGTCGATGGTGGGCACACGCAGCAGGCTGTTGCCCGGGTCCACCGCCGTCCCCAGCGCGAAAGCACGCTCACCCAATACCAGGGGCTGGCCATTGCCGACGAAGACACCGACAGTGCCTCCATCCTGTGGCACCAGGGAGACGTTCAACAACTTGTTGAGCTCAGTGATGAGTTTTTGCCGCAGATCCCGCAGATCATTGGCGGACTGGGTGCCATGGGTGGATTCCACCCGGGTGATCTCCCCGTTCAGGTTGGCGATCTGCATGGCGTAGAGGTTGGCCTGGCCTACCATCTGGCCCAGTTCGTTGTTGCTGGCGTTCATGGCGCCACGCAGCTGGTCGTCCAGGGTGTTGATGCGGCCGGCCAGATTGTTGCCGGCGGACAGCACCACCTGACGCGCCGCATTGGACGTAGGCGCATTGGCCAGCTCGTTGAAGGCGCTGAAGAAGCTATCCAGGGCGGTGGACAGGCCGCTACCGGCATCCCCCAGGAGCTGGTCGACCTGGCCGGCAGCGGTGCTGTAGAACTCGTAAAAGCCCAGCTGGCTCTGGCCCATGAGCAGCTGGTTGTCCAGAAACTGACTGTACAGACTGCGT
This sequence comes from uncultured Thiobacillus sp., assembly GCA_964628785.1. Taxonomy (GTDB): domain Bacteria; phylum Pseudomonadota; class Gammaproteobacteria; order Burkholderiales; family Thiobacillaceae; genus PFJX01. The sequence goes on along the minus strand of CAZVNY010000063.1, from coordinate 5,748 downwards.
ACCGTGGCCACCTCCACGCCATTGCCGAAGCTGCCCATGGGGGTGGTTTGCGGCAGGGCCGTGCTCTGCACCGTCTCCTGGCGGCGATAGCCCGGGGTATTGACGTTGGCGATGTTGTGCTGGGTGGTGCGTATGCCCGCCTGGGCCGCATTCAGGCCTGTCAGGGCGATACCGAGGATTCCGGATGACATGACTACCTCCAATCAAATATGCGTTGGGCCCAGACCCTGGTTCTTCATGCCTGGGCTCCAACCTGGGTTCCTGCCTGGACAACCAACTGGCGCACCCTGGCAATCACGGCCTGCAGTTTGTCGGCGTAGGCCGGGTCCGTGGCATAGCCGGCAGCCGCCAGCCCCTTGCTGAAGGCGGCGGCATCCGTCCCCGCCTGCAGGGCCTGGGCAAAGCGGGCCTGCAGGAGCCGGGCGTAATCGGCAAAGGCTGCGTCATAGTCGGCATAGGCGCGGAAACGCTGGCTCAGCTTCAGGGGCAATCCCCCCCGGTATTCCGTGGTGAGGGTCTCCGCCACGGCCCCCTCCCATCTGCTGCCGGCCTTGATGCCAAACAGGTTGTGACTGTTGCGCTCCCCGGCATCCCTGATCTCGTGACGTCCCCAGCCGGATTCCAGGGCGGCGTGCCCCAGGATGAACTCCTCCGCCAGACCCGTGGCCCGGGCAGCGGCCTGGGCATGGGGGATCATGCGTTTGATGAAGTCAGCGGCGGAATGGATCGGCACTGCCACCGCTGCCGCCGATGGCTGTGTTTCCGCCGCCAGTCGGGCCGCCCCGGCGCCTGTAGCGGCCGTGGCCTGCTCCGGGGCTTGTGTCGGCGTGGGGGAGCCAGTCTGGCGTTCCAGGGCGCGCAGCATCATGTCCGCAAAGCCCAACCCCCGCCCCTTGCTCATCTGGCTGGCCCACTGCTGATCCAGCAGATCCCGATACAGCGCCATGGCCTGGCCACCATTCATGGCATCGTCCTCGGTGCTGAAACGGGTCTGACGCATGCTTTTGAGCATCTGGGTCACCAGCAGGGCCTCGAACTGTCGCGCTGCCTGCTCCAGGGCCGCCCTGTCCCCCCGGGCGGCCTGGGCCTTCAGGGCCTGGGCATCGGCCACATCCACGGCAAGGCGATCCGGGATAGCCAGCATCAGATCCACCTTCCGAACGGACGCCGCCCGGGGTAGCCGGCTCTCCCTGTGGGTGCCGCCAGCGTCAGACGCCCATGGCCGGTCATATGATCTCCAGCTCCGCCTTCAGGGCACCGGCCGCCTTCATGGCCTGGAGGATGGCCAGCAGGTCCTGGGGGGTGGCACCCACGCTGTTGAGGGCCTTCACCACGTCATTGAGGGAGGCGGTACCGGGCAGCACCATGAGCTCGCCCTTGTCGCTCTTCACCTCGACGTTGGCCTTTTCCGCCACCACCGTCCTGCCCCCGGACAAGGCCTCGGGCTGGGACACCAGGGGCTCGGCGGAAATGGTCACGGACAGGTTGCCATGGGCGATGGCACACCTTTCCAGGGCCACCCGCTGGTTCATGACGATGGAGCCGGTGCGGGCATTGATGATGACCTTGGGGGTGGGGCTGCCCACGTCCAGGTCCAGGTTTTCCAGCTGGGCCAGGAAGGCCACCCGCTGTCCCGGGTCTGCCGGGGCCCTGACCTGGATGACGCGGCCATCCAGGGCCACGGCGCTTCCCCGCCCGAACTTCCGGCCGATGGCCTCGCTCACCCGGCTGGCCGTGGTGAAGTCCATCTCCTTCAGCTCCAGGTGCACGAAGTCCCCCTGCCCCACCCGGCTGGGCACGGCCCGCTCCACCGTGGCCCCGGCGGGGATACGGCCGGCGGAGAGGTGGTTGATCTGGCTGGAGGAACCAGCGGCGGCGGCCCCTGCCCCGCCCACCAGCAGACTGCCCTGGGCCACGGCATAGATCTGGCCGTCGGCCCCCTTCAGGGGGGTCATCACCAGGGTACCCCCGCGCAGGCTCTTGGCGCCGCCCACGGCGGACACGGTGACATCGATGTGCTGGCCCGGCTTGATGAAGGGTTGTAACTGGGCCGTGACCATCACCGAGGCGGCATTCTTGGTGGACAGGTTCTGGCCCGTGGCCAGCCCCAGGTTGCCCATGAGGTTGGCCAGGCCCTGACTGGTGAGGGCGGAGTTGTCGCCGGTTCCGTCCAGGCCCACCACCACGCCATAACCCACCAGCTGGTTCACGCGGATGCCGTCGATGCTGGCGATGTCCTTGAGGCGTTCAGCCTGCACGGGCAGGGCCAAGGCCAGGACCAGGATACCGGCGGCAAGAGGGAGCTGGGTATGCATGATGTCTCCTCAGAACGGCAGCAGGGTCAGGAAGAAACGGGCCATGAGGCCGGACAACTGGCTGCGATCGAAGATCTGGCTGTTGGTGGACTCCAACTGCACGTCCGCCAGCTGGGTGGAATTGATGCTGTTACTGGCACTCAGCAGGAGAGGGTTCACCACCCCGCCCAGGCGGATGTATTCCGTGTCCTGGTTGATGCGCACCTGCTTTTCTCCCGCCACCAGCAGATTGCCGTTGGCCAGCACCTCCACCACCGTGACGCTGATGGCGCCCTTGACCTCGTTGCTGTTGGTCTCGTTGTCCTTCAGCTCCACCTTGTTGTTGGCCGACACCTTCCAGCTGGTATCACCGATCCCTGGAGGGGTTTTGCCCAGGATGCGGGGTTTGGGGATATCGAAACCACCATTGGCCTTGCGCTCATCCGTGGTCTCGGACTTGCGTTTGGCCTCGGTCTTTTCCACCAGCAGCACCGTCAGCGTATCCCCCACCCGGCGGGCGCGGCGGTCGTCGAATATGTTCATGCCCGGACGGCTGCTTGCCGTATGGGTCTGGAAGATGGCGCCATTTTCCACTGCCTGGAGCGGCGTTATCGGACGCATGCTCAGGGGTTGCTGGATGCGGGTCTCCGGTACGGCGTTGACACAGCCGACAAGGGCCAGGGCCAGCAGGGAAAGGAATACGGACTTCATAGGCCGCTCATCCGATCAGGGCCTCAGATCTGGGTCAGACGCTGCAGCATCTGATCCGAAGTGGTGATGGCCCGGGAGTTCAATTCATAGGCCCGCTGGGTGACGATCATGTTCACCAGTTCTTCGGCCACGTTCACGTTGGAGGTCTCGATGAAGCTCTGGTTGAGCACCCCCATGCCGTTGATGTCCGGGTTCTCCACCAGGGGCGGGCCGGAGGCCGCCGTCTCCAGGAACAGGTTTTCCCCCGCGCTTTGCAGGCCGGCCAGGTTCACGAAGGTGGCCAACTGGATCTGGCCCAGTTGGGTAATGACCGGCGGGGTCCCGGGCTGGGTGACGGTCACCACCCCATCCCGGGCGATGGTCACCAGCAGGGCATCCTGGGGGATCTGCATCTGGGGCTGCAGGATGTAGCCGCTGGCGGTGACCAGGGTGCCCTGGTCGTCCACCTGGAAGGAGCCGTCCCGGGTATAGGCCAGGGTGCCGTCCGGCATCTGGATCTGGAAGAAGCCCCGGCCATTGATGGCCACGTCCAGGGCATTGCCGGTCTGCTGCAGGCTGCCCTGGGTATGGATGCGTTCCGTGGCCACGGGGCGCACCCCCACGCCCAATTGCAAGCCGGAAGGCAGCATGGTCTGTTGGCTGGTGTTGCCACCGGGCTGGCGGATGATCTGGTAGAGCAGGTCCTCAAACACGGCCCGGCTGCGCTTGAAGCCCGTGGTGGAGACGTTGGCCAGGTTGTTGGAGATCACGTCCAGCTGGGTCTGCTGGGCCTCGAGACCGGTGCGGGCGATATGCAGGGAGCGCAACATGGGGATCCTCTCGTCTTATCCGCCCATCAGGCGTTCAGGTTCAGCAGCTTGTCGGCGCTGCGGTGGTTTTCGTCGGCGGCCCGCAGGACACGCATGTTCATCTCGAACTGGCGCGCCAGGCTGACCATGGAGACCAGGGCTTCGGCAGGGTTGACGTTGGCGGTCTCCAGCATGCCGGATACCACCTGCACGTTGGCGTCTGCCGCGGCCGGCTGGCCATCCCGGGTGCGGAACAGCCCGTCCTCGCCCCGCTGCAGTTCGCTCTCGGGGGGATTCACCAGCTTCATGCGCCCGGCCTGGGTCACGGCATTCAGGCCCCGTCCCACGGGCACGGTAGACACGGTGCCGTCCTTGCCCACCACCACGTCCTGCTCCGGCGCCACGGCGATGGGCCCTGCGTCGCCGAGGAGGTTGTAGCCGCTGCTGGTCTGCAGGACACCGTTGATGCTCAGCTGCAGTTGCCCCATGCGGGTGTAGGCCTCCCGGCCGGCGGCATCCTGCACGGCGATCCAGCCCGGACCCCGCACCGCCACGTCCAGGGCACGGCCGGTCTCCTGCAGCACGCCACTGCCGAAATCGGTGCGCGGCGTGGTCTCCAGCACGAAGGCCCGGGTCTTCGCCCCCTCCCCCACTACGGGCAGGGCACGGAAGACATTGAGTTCCTGCTTGAAGCCATGGGTATTGACGTTGGCCAGGTTGTGGGACACCGCCGCCTGCTGCCGGGTCACTTCCCGGGCCCCGGTCATGGCGATATAGATCACGCGGTCCATGCCGCCCTCCCCTCAGTCTTCACGCCTCACCCCTCATCGCAGGTTCACCAGGGTCTGCAGGATCTGGTCCTGGGCGCGGACGGTCTGGGCGTTGGCCTGGTACAGGCGCTGGGCAACGATCAGGTTCACCAGCTCGGCGGTGAGATCCACGTTGGATTCCTCCACCGCACCGGATTCGATGACCCCCAGCACGCCACTGCCCGGCGCACCGATGACGGCCTGGCCCGCCTCGGCGGAATCCATCCACAGGTTGTTGCCGATGGGCTGCAGGCCCTGGGTATTGGCGAAATAGGCCAGCGCCACCTGGCCCAGGGTCATGGACTGGCTATTGGTATAACGGCCCTGGATGGTGCCGTCCTTGGCCACGGAAAGACCGGCCAGGCGCCCCGAGGTATAACCGTCCTGGGCCAGGGAGTTGACGCCGAACTTGCTGCCGAACTGGGTGGCACTGGACAGGTCCAGGTCGAAAAGCACGGGAGATGTGGCGCCGCCAGCCACGGTGACGCTCACGGCAAGGGGCATACCGGTGGTCAGGGCGCCCGAGGTGCTGAATGCCAGGGACGAGGGATTCCCCGCACCCGCCCCAAGATCCACGTTGAGCAAACCGGTACCGTCCACATCTCCATACATGTCCCAGGCGTTTGCACCGGTCTTGACGAAATACAGGGTCAGGGCATGGGCGTTGCCCAGGGAATCGTAGAAGGGCACCGAGGTGGCATCGTTGTAGCTGGACGCATTACTGGTACTGAACGGCGTCACACTGGGTGGGCTCTTGGTGGAATCCAGGTTGAGTACCAGACTGGCGGCCGTGGTGGCCCGGGGCGCCAGGTCGGCAAAGGAGATCTGCAGGGGCCCGGGGCTGGCGCTGACGATGTTGCCGAAGGCGTCCACGCCATAGCCCATGATCTGCTGGCCCTGGCTGTTGATGATGTGGCTCAGGCCACTGGTATCCGGCTTGTCGAGATGGAACTGGCCATTGCGGCTGTAGGCCGTGGCGCCACCCTGATTCACCAGAAAGAAGCCTTCCCCGCTGATGGCCAGATCCAGGGCGTTGTTGGTGGCGCTGATATTGCCCTGGCCGAATTGCTGGGCCACATCCGCCACCTTGGTGCCGATACCGGCCTGCAACGCCCCGGCGCCATAGAGGGATGCGGCATAGACATC
>CAZVNY010000062.1:0-8973 GCA_964628785.1 uncultured Thiobacillus sp. | reverse complement strand
ATAAACAACCGGGTGACTCGGTTCGGGCAGGCGATGTGGTGGCCACCGTGGGTGCCAGTGGCGGACAGGATGAACCCGGTTTGTACTTTGAACTGCGCCGCCAGGGTAAACCCTTCGATCCCATGGCCTGGGTCCGTTGAACCGGGCCGTAGCAAGCTGAACCAACCCGCCCCGCAATACTCAGAGGCATCATGTCTGGCAAATTCAAACAACTCGGTCTGATTGGGATCGGCGTCATCTTCGGCACCGCCCTGAGCCTGAATTTTTCCGCCATCGCCGATCGCGAACCCGAGGCGCTGCCCATCGAGGACCTGCGCGCCTTTACCGAGATCTTCGGCAAGATCAAGAGCGACTATGTGGAGCCGGTGGAGGACAAGAAGCTCATCACCGAGGCCATCAACGGCATGCTGTCCGGGCTGGATCCCCATTCTGCCTACCTGGACATGGAGGCCTTCAAGGACCTGCAGGTGGGTACCCAGGGAGAATTCGGCGGCCTGGGCATCGAGGTGGGCATGGAGGACGGCTTCGTCAAGGTGGTCTCACCCATCGAGGACACCCCCGCCTTCAAGGCCGGGGTAAAGGCCGGTGACCTGGTCATCAAGCTGGACGACACTCCGGTGAAGGGTCTGACCCTGAACGATGCGGTGAAGAAGATGCGCGGCAAGCCGGGCACAAACATCAGTCTCACCATCGTGCGCAAGTTAGAGGCCAAACCCCTGGTGATCACCCTCACCCGGGCGGTGATCAAGATCAAGAGCGTGAAGCACACCCTGGTGGAACCGGGTTACGGCTATGTGCGTGTCACCCAGTTCCAGGAACACACGGGGGAAAACCTGGTGTCCGCACTCAAGGATCTGGACAGTCAGAACAAGGGCGCCCTCAAGGGGCTGGTGCTGGACCTGCGCAATGACCCGGGGGGCCTGCTGAACACCGCCGTGGCCGTGGCCGGCAGCTTCCTGAAGCCTGGCGAGCTGGTGGTCTACACCGACGGACGTACGGAAGACGCCAAGATGCGGCTCACCAACGCCCGGGAATACTATCTGCGTCTGGGTGAGACTGATTACCTCAAGGGTCAGCCCGCCTGGGTGAAGAGCGTGCCCCTGGTGGTGCTGGTGAACGGCGGCTCTGCCTCCGCCTCGGAGATCGTGGCCGGTGCCCTGCAGGACCACAAGCGGGCGGTTGTCATCGGTACCCGGTCCTTTGGCAAGGGTTCGGTACAGACCATCCTGCCGCTCAATAACGGCACCGCCATCAAGCTCACCACGGCCCGCTACTACACCCCCAGTGGGCGCAGCATCCAGGCCAAGGGTATTACCCCGGATATCGTGGTGGAAGAAGGCACGGTGACCACCGGCGACGGCGGGCTGCTGGAAATTCGCGAGGCCGACTTGGACAAGCACCTGCTCAACGGTCAGGACCAGGACGGTCAGAGAGCGCCGGCCCAGGACGAGCAGGGGAGCAAGGGCAAGACGCCGGCCAAAAAGGATGCCAAGGAAACCAAAGGCGCCAAGGACACGAAGGACGCGAAGGATATGGAAGGCGAGGTCGGCCGGGAAATCGTGCGCAAGAACGACTATCAGTTCAACCAGGCACTCACCCTCCTGAAAGGCCTCTCCCTGCTGCAGGAACGCAGGCAATAGGGGGCGGGGCAGGATGACGGCACCCTGCGAGAACAGAAAACGCCGTGAAGTGGTCTTCAAGCCCCTGCCCCCGGGGCAGATAGAGCGGGCCCAGGGCTGGTTGGCCAGCCTGTCCGGCCTGCGGGTCAGGCGTACGGGTGATTGCATCCTGTGCCTGGAATACGACCTGATCGACTACACCCTGGAGGCACTGGAAGAGGATCTGGTGCGCCGAGGCTATCACCTGGAGGCCACGGTGCTCATCCGCATCCGCCGGGCCCTGATCTACCACTGCGAGCGCAATCAGCGCAGCAGCATGGAGGAGCCCTCTCCCAGCACCAAGAACTACAAGGCCTTCGTGGAGGCCTGGCAGCACAGTCTGCACGGGGATCACGACGAGACCCCGGAAGAGTGGCGGCAGTACAAATAGACGCCCGCTCCCGGCAGGACACCGCTCCCGGCATGTGCCATGGATGACGCCCAACTGCTGCGCTATTCCCGCCATATCCTGCTGCAGCAGATCGGCATAGAGGGCCAGCAACGCCTGCTGGACGCCCGTGTCCTCATGGTGGGGGCCGGGGGTCTGGGCTCGCCCGCCGCCCTGTACATGACGGCGGCGGGGGTAGGGCAGATCACCCTGGCAGACGACGACGTAGTGGAGATGACCAATCTGCAGCGCCAGATCATTCACGACATGGCCAGTCTGGGGGTCAACAAGGCGGTGTCCGCGGCCTGCCGCATGCAGGCCATGAATCCGGAGGTGCGGGTCCTGCCCCGCCAGGAAAGATTGCTGGGTGCCGCCCTGCATGACGCCGTGGCGACCGCTGATGTGGTGCTGGACTGTTGCGACAACTTCCTCACCCGGCAGGCGGTCAACCGGGTCTGTGTGGCCCAGGGCAAGCCCCTGGTGTCCGGTGCCGCGGTGCGCTTCGACGGCCAGGTGGCGGTCTTCGATCTGCGCCGCGACGATGCCCCCTGCTATGCCTGCCTGTTTCCGGAAGACAGCCGGGAGGCGGAGATGCGTTGCGCCGAGTTCGGCGTCTTCGCCCCCCTGGTGGGCATCGTGGGCAGCATGCAGGCCAGCGAGGCCCTGAAGCTGATCATCGGCGCGGGGCAAAGCCTGTCCGGACGTTTCCTGCTCTATGACGCCCTGGCGGCGGAGTGGCGCAGTCTGCGCCTGCGCAAGGACCCGGCGTGTCCGGTTTGCGCCGGAGGACCTGCCTCAGGCCAGGCTGCGGGCCAATAGGGCCCACTGGCTTTCCCACTGGGCCAGGGGCAGGCGGGAAAAACCGCTCTTCACGAACTGCTGCCAGCGCCCCTGGATCCACATCAGGATCAGGTTGGCCGCCACGGCCACATCCGCCTGACAGTCCCCCTGGGTGGCGGCGATGCGCAGGGATTGCTTGAGACTGGCCTCCACCCGATCCAGCAGCTGGTTGACCCGAGCCTGGAGGCGGCTGTGTTCGTTGACCAGGGCCTCGCCGATGAGCACCCGGGTCATGCCGGGATTCTTTTCCGCAAAGGCCAGCAGCAGCTGGGCCATGGCCCGAACCTGGAGGATGCCCCCGGTCTCTTCCGTGTTGATGCGGTTGATGAAGCCGAACAGGGTCTGCTCGATGAATGCGATGAGGCCCTCGTACATCTGGGCCTTGCTCGCGAAGTGTCGGTAGAGGGCCGCCTCGGAGACCTGTAGGCGGGCCGCCAGGCCTGCGGTGGTGATCTTCTCCGCCTGGGGTGCTTCCAGCATTTGCGCCAGGGTCTGCAGGATCTGATGCTTGCGTTCACCGGTCTGTCGGGCCATGGCGCAACTCGGATAGCTCAGGTTGTCGGCGTGCAGCCGGGGGCGGCGGACCAGTCCGGCTGGAAGAGTTCCAGCCGGCGGGGTCCGTCGATGAACATGTCCAGGTCGAATTCGTCCACCTTCTGGGCCAGCAGCCGCTGGAAAGCCGTTGCGTCGGAGACGTCCCGGTAGACCTCCAGCCACAGCCGGGGCTCGCCCTGCTTCTTCAGGAGTTCCCCCGCCACGCCGCTGCGACAGGCCAGACGGGCCATCATGGTACGCACCAGGGTCTCCGTCTCGCGGTCGTCACGCCCCACCCGGTACCAGACGTAGCAGTGCATGTCTGGCGGGCTCAGCTCACCGCATAGGGCAGGGGGCGAAAACGTAGTGGGGCCCCGTCCCGGCTGCCCAGTCGGACCTCGCCCGCCTCCACGCTGGGGGCCAGGGCCACCACCAGAGTGTCCCAGCCTCCCCCCGGGGCCGGGGCGGCGTTGGCCACCAGGCCACAGGCCTGATCCGCCGGTTGGGGGGCGTAGAGTTCGTCCCCGGCCCGGGCGGCCACATCCACTTGGGCGAGAAACAGGCGGCGCTTGACCTTGCCCAGATACTGGCTGCGGGCCACGATCTCCTGGCCGGGATAACAGCCCTTGTTGAAGCTCACCCCCCCCAGGATCTCCATGTTGGCCATCTGGGGCACGAAGTGGTCCTGGGTGGCGGCCACCACGGCGGGGATACCGGCGGTGATGAGCAGCCAGTCCCATACCGGGGTGCCCACGGGCCGGGCCCCGGCCGTCAGCTTTTGCCACAGCTCCGGGGCGTGTTCCGGCGCGACGAAGACATCGAAGCGGGCCTCACCCAGACGCAGGACGAAGGCCTGTTCCGCATGGGCCATGGCCATGCTGGTCGCGGGGATCTCCACCCCCAGGGCATCGGCCAGCAGACGGGCGGCATCCGCTCCCGCCAGGCCCAGGCGCACCCACTCGGCGGAGGCATCCCGGGCCTTGACCTTGGCGCGCATGATGAACATGGACAGGCGTTTCTGCACACTCTCCTGCACGCTGGCGGGCAGCATGAGCAGGATGTCCTGGCCCCGGCGCATGACCAGGAAGTTGGCCAGCATGCGGCCCTTGGGGGAGAGATAGCCGGCGAACACGGCGGCGAACTCCCTGAGGCCGCGCAGGTCATTGGTGATCTGGCCGTGCAGGAAGGTCTGGGCCTCCTCACCGGCAAAGGCGATGAGGCCATAGTGGGACAGATCCGCGAGCACGGTCTGGCTCGTGGCGGCGTCCAGCTCGGCGGCGGCAGCGCCGAAATCACTGACGCTGCCGTTGTCCAGGCGGGCCCCCTGAGAGGCGAGAAAGTCGGTCCAGGCAGTCATGTAAGGTCCTTGACTAAGGGATGGTGGATTTGGGATGGGAGACAAGGGGAGAGATTGGGCGGACCACCATGAATTCAATGGGGCAGCAACTTACCGCCTTGCTCCGGAGCACGCAAGGTGAGTGTTCACTTACGGCCAAACACCTGTGAATCGGCTCAGGAGGTGGGGGCTTCGGGCAGGCGCGCCACCTTCAGGGTATACAGGCGGCGGCTGTCGGCACGCAGGACCTGAAAGCGCAGGCCGGCGATCTCCACGGTTTCCCCCTGCTTGGGCACCCGGCCGAAGGCATGGATCACCAGGCCGCCCACGGTGTCGAACTCGGCGTCGCTGAACCGGGCCCCCAGGGCCTGGTTGAAATCGCCGATCTCGGCCTGGGCCTTCACCCGCCAGGCACCCCTGCCATCGGCCACGATGTTGTCTTCCGCCTCGTCATAATCGAATTCGTCCTCGATGTCGCCGACGATCTGCTCCAGTACGTCCTCGATGGTCACCAGTCCCGCCACACCGCCGTATTCGTCCACCACTATGGCCATGTGGTTGCGGGAGGCGCGAAATTCCCGCAGCAGCACGTTCAGGCGCTTGGACTCCGGGATGAACACTGCCGGGCGCAGCATGTCCCAGAGGTCCACTTCCTCGTTGGTACACAGGCGCAACAGGTCCTTGGCCAGGAGGATGCCCACCACGTTGTCCCGGTCGCCATCGATGGTGGGAAAGCGGGAGTGGGCGGTTTCGACGATGAAGGGCAACATCTTGTCCGGGGGCTCGTTGATGTCCACCATGCTCATCTGAGCCCGGGGGATCATGACGTCCCGCACCCGCATGTCGGAGACCTGCACCACGCCCTCGATCATGGACAGGGCATCGGCATCCAGCAGATTGTTGCTGTAGGCGGCCTGCAGGACTTCCAGGAGTTCTTCCTTGTTGCCGGGCTCCCGGGAGAGCCAGGCCGTGAGGCGTTCGATCAAACGTGGTCGCGGACTGCTGTCATCGTTCATAAGTCATTGATACGGGTCGGGAAAACCCAACTGCTGCATGATAAAGCTTTCCACCGCCTCCATGGCGCAGGCGTCCAGGGTGCCGGTCTCGTGGTCGTAGCCCTGCAGATGCAGCAGGCCGTGCACGGTGAGATGGGCGTAGTGGGCGTGCAGGCCTTTGCCCTGGGCCTGCGCCTCCGCCGCCACCACCGGGGCGCACAGGACGATGTCGCCACTCAGCAGGCCGTTTTCCGGGTCGGGCCCATAGGCGAAGGTGAGCACGTTGGTGGCACGGTCCTTGCCCCGGTAATCCCGGTTCAGGCGACGTCCCTCCTCCGCGTCCACGATGCGCAGGGTGGCCGCCACGGAGCTGCGCAGGGCGGCCCGGGCCCAGCGGCGGAAATCGGCCCGCGGAGGCAGGTCCGGCGGGCGCACGGCCAGCTGGATGCTGAGCTCAAGCTGCGGCGGGGGGCTGGCCGGCGTGGTAAGCGTCATAGGCATCGATGATGCGGGCCACCAGGGGGTGGCGCACCACGTCATCGTTCTGGAACTGGGTGAAGGCGATGCCCCGCACCTGCTGCAACACCGCCCGGGCCTCCACCAGGCCACTTTTCTGGTGGCGCTGCAGGTCGATCTGGGTGATGTCGCCGGTGACCACGGCCTTGGAGCCGAAGCCGATGCGGGTGAGGAACATCTTCATCTGTTCCGGCGTGGTGTTCTGGGCCTCGTCCAGGATGATGCAGGCGTTGTTCAGGGTGCGGCCCCGCATGAAGGCCAGGGGGGCCACTTCGATCTGCTGTTTCTCGAAGGCCCGCTGGGCCCGGTCGAAACCCATCAGGTCCCAGAGGGCGTCGTACAGGGGACGCAGATAGGGGTCCACCTTCTGCACCAGGTCCCCGGGCAGGAAGCCCAGACGCTCCCCCGCCTCCACCGCCGGGCGCACCAGCACGATGCGCTTCACCAGGTCCCGCTCCAGGGCATCCACGGCCACGGCCACGGCCAGGTAGGTCTTGCCGGTGCCGGCCGGGCCGATGCCGAAGGTGATGTCGTGCTCCTGCATCTGGCGGATGTAGACGTTCTGCCGAGCCGTGCGGCCATGCAGCCCCACGCGCCGGGTCATGAGCACGGGCATGTCGTCGCTGGGGGTGCCGGGCCGGGGCTTGTGCAGGACCTCCACCAGGGCCAGCTGCACGTCGTCGATGTCCAGGGACTTGCGCGCGCGCTGGTAGAAGTCCTTGAGCAGGAGGCCGGCGGCCTCGGCCTGTTCGCCCGAGATCTGGAACACCTCGCCGCGGCGGTGGATGTTCACGTTCAGGGCGGTCTCGATCTGGCGCAGGTTTTCATCCAGTACGCCACACAGGTTGGCCAGGCGGGTGTTGTCGGCTTCGGGAAAACTGACCTGCACGGCACTCATCGGGTGACGACCTCACCCCGCAGGGAATGGGGATTGGCCTGGGTGATGGTCACGTCCACGCACTCGCCGATCAGGCGTGCCCGGGCCGGGAAGTTGACGATGCGGTTGTTCTCGGTGCGGCCCATGAGCTCGTCGGGGTCCTTCTTCGACGGGCCTTCCACCAGCACGCGCTGTAGCGAGCCCACCATGGCGGCACTGTAGGCCGCGGCCTGGCTGTTGATCTGGTCCTGCAGGCGATAGAGGCGCTGCATCTTTTCGTCCTGGGGGGTGGCGTCCGCCAGGTCGGCGGCGGGGGTGCCGGGCCGGGGGCTGTAGACGAAGCTGAAGGAGGTGTCGAAACCCACCTCGGCGATGAGCTTCATGGTGGCGTCGAAATCCACCTCGGTCTCGCCCGGAAAGCCCACGATGAAGTCCGAAGCGATGGCGATTTCCGGCCGGGCCGCCCGCAGGCGGCGGATGATGCTCTTGTACTCCAGCACGCTATAGCCCCGCTTCATGGCCGCCAGGATGCGGTCGGAGCCGGATTGCACCGGCAGGTGCAGATGGCCCGCCAATTTGGGCAGGCGGGCATAGCAGTCGATGAGGCGTTGGGTGAACTCCCGGGGATGGGAGGTGGTGAAGCGGATGCGCTGGATGCCGGGGATCTCGTGCACCAGTTCCAGCAAGAGGGCGAAGTCCGCCGTTTCGCCTCCCTCCATGGCGCCCCGATAGGCGTTCACGTTCTGGCCCAGCAGGGTCACCTCCCGGACCCCTGCCGCGGCCAGATGGGCCACCTCCGTGAGCACATCCACCAGGGGACGGGAGACCTCTTCCCCCCGGGTATAGGGCACCACGCAGAAGCTGCAGTATTTGGAACAGCCCTCCATCACCGAGACGAAGGCGGTGGGGCCTTCCACCCGGGCCGGGGGCAGGTGGTCGAATTTCTCGATCTCGGGGAAATCGATGTCCACCTGGGCTTTGCCGCTGGCCCGGCGCTGGCGCATCATGGCCGGCAGGCGGTGCAGGGTCTGGGGGCCGAACACCAGGTCCACGTAGGGGGCGCGCTTGACGATGGCCGCGCCTTCCTGGCTGGCCACGCAGCCCCCCACGCCGATGAGCAGCTCCGGGTTCTGCTGCTTCAGGTGGCGCACCATGCCCAGGTCGGAGAACACCTTTTCCTGGGCCTTTTCCCGCACGGAACAGGTGTTGAACAGGATCAGGTCCGCTTCCTCCGGCTTGTCCGTCTGTTCGTATCCCTCCTGGGCCTGCAGTACGTCCGCCATGCGCTCCGAGTCGTACTCGTTCATCTGGCAGCCAAAGGTGCGGATAAAGACTTTGCGCGGCATGGGGTCGGGATCGAGGGGCTGGAGCGGAATCTATCAGGCCCGCCGGGCCAGGGCCAGCAAACGCGAGACCCGTTGCTGCGTGGGCGGATGGGTGCGGAACAGGCCCTGCAGGTCGCCGCCGGAGAGCGGGTTGATGATCATCATCTGCGCCGTTTCCGGATGCATGTCCGCGGTGGCCATGGGGGTGCCCCGGGCATAGGCCTCGATCTTGGACAGGGCGCTGGCCAGGGCTTCCGGGTCGCCGCTGATTTCCGCGCCACCTTCATCGGCGCCGAATTCTCGTGCCCGGGAGATGGCCATCTGGATGAGCATGGCCGCCAGGGGCGCCAGGATCATGATGATGAGCTGCACGGCGGCATTGGGCCGCTCCCGGTCGCCGCCGCCGAAGAACATGCCGAACTGGGCCAGGGCGGTGATGGCCCCCGCCAGGGTGGCGTTGAGGGTGGAGGTGAGGATATCCCGGTGTTTCACGTGGGCCAGCTC
>CAZVNY010000061.1:0-9062 GCA_964628785.1 uncultured Thiobacillus sp. | reverse complement strand
CCCTATGCGGTGCTTGCCCAGCAGCCAGGCCGCATCGATTTGTTCGGCGTCATCCACCATGTAGGCCGCCAGGCCCATGTTACCGGCCACCTCCCGCAGGCGGTTGGAATTGGAGGAATTGGGCGAGCCCACCACCAGTACCAGATCACATTCGGCGGAGAGTTTCTTCACCGCATCCTGGCGGTTCTGGGTGGCGTAGCAGATGTCGTCCCTCTTGGGTCCCCGGATGTTGGGGAAACGGCTCTTCAGGGCCTGGACCACCCGGGCGGCATCGTCCACGGACAGGGTGGTCTGGGTGACGTAGGCCAGACGCTCCGGGTCCTGAACCTGGAGGGTGGCCACGTCCTCCGGGGTTTCCACCAGGTACATGCCGCCTTCGGTCTGGCCCATGGTGCCTTCCACTTCAGGATGGCCCTTGTGGCCGATCATGACGATCTCCTGGCCGGCTTCCCGCATGCGCTTGACTTCGATATGGACCTTGGTCACCAGCGGGCAGGTGGCATCGAAGACCGTCAGGCCCCGTTCCTCCGCTTGGCGGCGCACGGACAGGGGCACGCCGTGGGCGCTGTAGATGAGGGTGGCTCCCCGGGGCACGTCCGCCAGGTCCTCGATGAAGATGGCACCCTTGGCCTTCAGATCGTCCACCACGAACCGGTTGTGCACCACCTCGTGACGTACGTAGATGGGGGCACCGAATTTCTTCAGGGCCTGTTCCACGATGGCGATGGCCCGGTCCACCCCGGCACAGAAGCCCCGGGGATTGGCGAGGAGGATGGTCTGCTTCATGTCTTCTCGATGGCGATGATCCGGACTTCCAGGGTGACCGGCAGGCCGGCCAGGGGGTGGTTGAAGTCGACTTTCACCGTGTCGGTTGTGAGTTCCAGGACGGTGCCCATCATACTCTGGCCGTTGGGCAGGTCGAACTGGACGCCATGGCCGGCTTCCAGGCTCATGCCGGCGGGGAATTCTTTGCGTTCCAGGACATGGACGAGGGCTGGGTCTCGGAAGCCGAAGGCTTCGCCGGAGGCCAGCGCGAAGATCCGCTGCTGACCGGGCTCCAGACCCAGCAACAGGATTTCCAGCCTGGCTTCCAGTTCCCCGGCGCCCAGGGTGAAAGTCTCCGGGGTGTCGGCAAAGGTATCCACTATCTTGCGTTCGCCGCTACCCAGCCGGTAGTGCAGGGTGACCCGGTCCCCCAGGCGCAGGCCCTTCAACGCCGGCTCCCCTTGCGCAGGCTGTCCCAGATGAGCAGGGCGGCACCCAGGGTGATGGCGCTGTCTGCCACGTTGAATGCCGGCCAGTGCCAGCCCCCCAGGTGGAAATCCAGGAAGTCGATGACGTGGCCGAAACGCAGGCGGTCGATCAGATTGCCCAGGGCACCGCCCAGGATCAGGCTCAGGGCCATGCTGAAGCGGGACTGGCCCCGGCTGCGCCGCAACAGCACCAGGATGACGACACTGGCCGCCAGGGCCAGAAGGATGAAGAAACCCCGTTGCCAGCCGGGCTGGTTGGCAAACAGGGAAAAGGCTGCACCGGTGTTGTGCACGTGCACCAGGTTGAAGAAGCCGGTGACGGCCAGCACATCAAGATAGGGCTGCATCTGCTGCAGCACCAGCTGCTTGCTGGCCAGGTCCAGCGCCAGCACCAGGGCTGCCAGCCAGAGCCAGTGCAGGCCCGTGGCGCTGCGGTCGGCGAAGATGCGGCGCATGACTTAGGCGAAGCTGCGGGCTTCGCCGCTGCTGTGCAGGTTGCTCACACAGCGGCCACACAGTCCGGGATGGGCCAGGTCCGCATCCACGTCGGCGCGCACGTGCCAGCAACGCTCGCACTTGGCGTGGGCCAGGGGGCGTACTTCCACCCGGGTCTCGCCGGGGGCCTCCGCCACCGTGGCGGCGGAGGTGATGAGCACGAAGCGCAGATCGTCCCCCAGGCCGGAGAGCAGGGCAAAGTCCTCACCTTCCGCCAGGAAACGCACATCCGCCTGCAGGGAGGAGCCCACCTGCCCGGCCATGCGCACGCTCTCGATCTGTCTTTGCGCCAGCTCCCGCAGGCTGCGCAGACGGCCCCAGCGCTGCAACAGGGCCTCGGCGTCGTGCTGACGGGGCAGTTCGTGCCACAGGGAGAGGAACACGCTGTCCAGACGGCATGCGGCCGATGCGGCGTCGTCCTCCCTCGGGGCAGGATGCAACAGGGCCCAGATCTCTTCCGCGGTGAAGGACAGGATGGGGGCCATGAGCCGGGTGAGGGCCTGCAGGATGTGCCACAGGGCACTCTGTGCGGCCCGTCGGGGCCGGGATTCGGCGCCGGTGGTATAGAGCCGGTCCTTGAGGATGTCCAGGTAGAAGGCCCCCAGGTCCTCGGAGCAGAAGTGGTGCAGGCGCTGCACCACGATGTGGAAGCTGTAGACGCGATAGTCGTTGAGCACCGCGTCCTGCATCTGCCGGGTCATGGCCAGGGCATAGCGGTCGATCTCCAGCCAGTCCGCCTCGGGCAGCATGTGGCTGTCGGCAGCGAAGTCGGCGGTGTTGGCCAGCAGGAAGCGCAGGGTGTTGCGTATGCGGCGATAGCTTTCCACCACCCGTTTGAGGATCTCGTCGGAGATGGAGAGCTCGCCGGAATAGTCTGTGCTGGCCACCCACAGGCGCAGGATCTCGGCCCCCAGGGTGTCGGACACCTTCTGCGGCGCCACCACGTTGCCCTTGGACTTGGACATCTTCATGCCCTTGCCGTCCACCACGAAGCCGTGGGTGAGCAGGGCCTCGTAGGGGGCATGACCATCCGTGGCACAGCCCGTGAGCAGGGAAGACTGGAACCAGCCGCGATGCTGATCCGAGCCTTCCAGGTAAAGATCGGCCGGATGCTTCAGCCCCGGGCGCTCCTTCAGCAGACAGGCGTGGGTGACGCCGGAGTCGAACCACACGTCCAGGGTGTCTTGCACCTTTTCGTAGGCGTCTGCTTCCTCTCCCAGCAGTTCCCGGGGGTCCAGGCTGAACCAGGCTTCGATGCCGGCCTGTTCCACCCGACGCACCACTTCCGCCACCAGTTCCGGGGTGCGGGGGTGCAGCTCGCCACTGCCCTTGTGGATGAAAAAGGGGATGGGCACCCCCCAGTTGCGCTGGCGGGAGATACACCAGTCCGGGCGGCCCTTCATCATGGCCTCCAGTCGGGCCCGGCCCCAGGCGGGGTAGAAATCCGTTGCTACCACCGCCTGCATGGCCAGCTGCCGCAGGGTGTGGCTCCCGCTCTCTGCCCCGGCAGCCGGCACGGCCCGGTCCATGCCGATGAACCACTGGCGGGTGGCGCGGAAGATGATGGGGGTCTTGTGGCGCCAGCAGTGGGGGTAGCTGTGGCGGATCTTTTCTTCCGCCAGGAGCAGACCCCGGTGCTGCAATTCCAGCAGCACGGTATTGTTGCCGGCCCAGATGCTCTGGCCGCCCACCAGGGGGGTATCGGCGTAGAAGCGGCCGTCATCCCCCACGGGATTGGCCACCTCCAGACCGTATTTCTGGCCCACGATGTAGTCGTCGTGACCGTGGCCGGGGGCGGTGTGCACCAGGCCCACACCGGCATCTAGGGTCACGTGATCCGCCAGGATGACCGGCACCTGGAAGTCGTAGAAGGGGTGTTGCAACTTGAGGCCCTCCAGGGCTGCACCCCTGACCTGGGCCAGGATCTCCACGGTCTCGTAGCCATAGCGCTTGATGGCGGCATCGGCCAGGTCCCGTGCCAGGATGAGCAGCCCCTTGGGGGAGCGCACCAGGTTGTAGACGAAGTCCGGATGCACGGCCACGGCCCGGTTGGCAGGCAGGGTCCAGGGCGTAGTGGTCCAGATCACGGCATAGACCGGGCAGTCGCTGCCAGCGGGTAGGCCGATGCGGCTGGCCAGGTCGGCGCAGTCGGCCACCGGGAAGGCCACGTCTATGGCCGGCGAGCTGCGATCCTCGTATTCCACCTCCGCCTCCGCCAGAGCGGAACCGCAGTCTGCGCACCAGTGCACCGGCTTGGCCCCCAAATACAGATAACCATTGGCCTGCACGACGGCCAGCTCGCGGATGATGTCCGCCTCGAAGCGGTAGTCCATGGTGAGGTAGGGCTGGTCCCAGTCCCCCAGCACCCCCAGACGGATGAAGTCCGTTTTCTGGCGCGCCACCTGGCTGGCGGCGTATTCCCGGCACAGCTCCCGGAACCTGGCCGCCGGGATGTCCTTGCCATGGGTCTTCTCCACCACCAGCTCGATGGGCAGGCCGTGGCAGTCCCAGCCGGGCACATAGGGGGCGTCGAAACCATCCAGGGTGCGGGACTTGACGATGATGTCCTTGAGGATCTTGTTCACCGCATGACCGATGTGGATGTCGCCGTTGGCATAGGGCGGGCCATCGTGCAGCACGAACAGGGGCCGTCCCTTGGCGGCAGCGCGGATCTTGTCGTAGAGCTTCCTCTCCTGCCAGGACATGATCCAGCCCGGCTCCCGCTTGGCCAGGTCGCCGCGCATGGGGAAGGGGGTGTCGGGGAGGTTCAGGGTGTGTTTGTAGTCGGGCATGATGATTTCTGCGACCAAGAATCGCCGTCAGAGGAATATATAGGTTGATTGACCGTGGGCGCCCGGCAGCGCGTTACTTTTCTTGAACGGCCAAGAAAAGTAACCAAAAGAAGGCCGCTCCGCTTCCGGCGAAACCCCGGAATTTTCGCTCTGGACCGGGGCAGCGAAAGAACTCGCTGCGCTCAGACATCTTTCGCTGGCCTGCGGCAACCCCGATCCAGAGCAAAAACTCCGGCGCCGGCAGAGGGGTCTGAAAAGCGTCGCGCAAGGTGCGGTAACGGCTGGGTGGCAGCGATGACGTGTGGCCGAGCTTCCCCCTCTGAGCCGCCAACTTTCGTGCCGCCGTTCGGGGGGTGTCGGCGAGCAGTGTCTGAGCCCCGCGGGGGCGAGTTGCGCAGCCGCCCGAACGGCGGCACGAAAGTTGGGAACCCGAAGGGCGGTGAAGTGTGGTGTGCTTTCTTTGCTTACTTTCTTTGCACAAGCAAAGAAAGTAAGGCGCTGCCGGGCGCCCCCGGCCAGCCACCCTGGCTCTACATCGTGGCCCTTGCAATGGGCGCCAGGGGCAAGTTCAGGCATTCAAAAGCTCCCGCGCCTGCCGGGCATCCCTATCGATCTGGGCGATGAGGCTCTCCAGATCCGGGAATTTGGCCTCCTCCCGCAGCTTGTGCAGAAATTCCACGCGCAGATGCTGGCGGTAGATGGCTCGCTCGAAGTTGAACAGATGCACCTCCAGGGTGGGCCGGCCATCGCTGTGGATGGTGGGGCGGGTGCCCAGGCTGGCCACGCCGGGCCAGTCGGCCTGCTCCAGGCCCTGGACTCGCACGGCGAAGATGCCCTTCAATGGCGGGCGGTTGTGCTTGAGCTGGATGTTGGCGGTGGGATAGCCGATCTTGCGACCCAGGCGCTCACCGCCGATAACCCGGCCAGAGATGGAATAGGGACGGCCCAGGAGCTGGGCGGCGGTGGCCATGTCACCGGCGGCCAGGGCTTCCCGCACGGCGGAGCTGGAGGCCCGCTGGCCGACACATTGCACCGTGGGCAGGGCCTCGGCCAGGAAGCCATGCTGCTGGCTCATGTCCTGCAACAGGCTGAAGTCTCCGGCCCGGCGGGCGCCGAAGCGGAAGTCGTCGCCTACCAATACGTAGCGGCTCTGCAGACCCTGCACCAGGATGCGCTCGACAAAGTCGGTGGCGGACAGGGCGGCAAAAGACCTGGTGAAGCGACACACGTGTACATGGGCCACGCCCAGGTCCCGCAGGATCTCCAGTTTTTCCCGCAAGGAGGTCAGTCGGGTGGGCGCCGCCAGGGGGGTAAAGATTTCCCGGGGATGGGGCTCGAAGGTGAGCACCGTGGGTACGCCTCCCACGGCCGCGGCCTGGGTGGTGAGGCGGGCCAGCATGGCCTGATGGCCCAGGTGGATGCCGTCGAAATTGCCGATGGTGACGGCGCTGGGACGGCTGCTACTGGGCCAGCCGTGGGTCATCAACATGACGTGGCTTATCTGCTTGAAAAGACGTGAATTTTAGCGATTTGCCCGGGGGGGCGTCTATGCGACGCCCCGGCGACGGAAGTGGGACAGGCGAAACCCCAAGACCCAGAGGGTGGCGAAGTAGACCCCGGCCCCGGCCAGCACCAGCAGACCCAGGTGCAGGGCGCGCTGGTGGAAGCCGTAGGCCAGCCACTGTTCGTTGCTGCCCAGGCCCAGCCACAGTCCCGTACCCATGAGGCTCAGGGCGATGGACAGCTTGAGCAGGAAGGCCGTCCAGCCGGGCTGGGGCTGAAAGATCCTCTGCTTGCGCAGCTGCCAATAGAGGATGCCCGCATTGATGCAGGCCCCCAGGCCGATGGCCAGGGCCAGCCCGGCATGTTTCAGGGGCCAGATGGGTGAAGATGGCGATCTTCACCGGTGTCTTGATGTTCTGGCGTGCATAGAAGCCCGGGGCCAGGACCTTGACCAGGATGATGCCCACCAGGCCGATGCTGTAGGCCACCAGGGCCTGGCGCGTCATCTCCAGGTCCAGGGCACCGAAGGCACCGTACTGGAACAGGGTGGCCAGCAGGGGTACCGCCAGCACCCCCAGGCCCACGGCGGCGGGGGCCGCCAGCAGCAGGGTCATGCGCAGGCCCCAGTCCAGCAGGCGGGAATACTCGCTGGGATCGTTGTCGGCATGATGCTTGGCCAGGGAGGGCAGCAGGATGGTACCCAGGGCCACCCCCAGCATGCCGCTGGGAAACTCCATGAGGCGGTCGGCGTAATACAGCCAGGATACGCTGCCGGTGGCGAGGAAGGAGGCGAACAGGGTGTTGATGAGCAGGCTGATCTGGGCCACGGACACCCCCCAGGGCGGCCGGCGCCATGAGCTTGAGGATGCGGCGCACGCCTTCATCCCGGGGGGCCCAGTCCCAGCGCGGCAGGAGCCCCAGGCGTTGCAGGGCGGGGAGCTGGATGGCCAGTTGCAGGATCCCGCCCAGGAAGGCGCCCCAGGCCAGGACCAGCACCGGGGGGTCGAACCAGGGGGCGGCCACTGCCGCTGCCAGGATCAGTGCGACGTTGAGCAATACCGGCGTGAAGGCCGGCAGCATGAAGCGGCTGAAGGTGTTGAGGATGCCCGCCGCCAGGGACACCAGGGAAATGCACAGGATGTAGGGGAAAACGATGCGGGTGAGATCCACCGTGAGCTGGAACTTGTCCGGCGTGGCGGTGAAGCCCGGGGCGGAGACCAGGACGATGAGGGGAGCGGCCAGCACTCCCAGCAGGGTGACCAGGAGCAGGGCCAGGGTCAGCACCGTGGCCACCCGGCCGATGAGCAGACGGGTGGCGTCCTCGCCTCGGCGATTCTTGTACTCTGCCAGCACCGGCACGAAGGCCTGGGAGAAGGCGCCCTCGGCGAACAGCCGGCGCAGCAGGTTGGGCAGCTTGAAGGCCACGAAGAAGGCATCGGTGGCCATACCGGCACCAAACACCCGGGCGATGATGGCGTCCCGCACGAAGCCCAGCACCCGGGAGAGCAGGGTCATGGAGCTGATGGAGAGCAGGGTGCGCAGCAGATTCATGGGCCGGCATGGTAAAGGAAAAGCCCCTACACCGGGCTTGCCTTGATGGTCTCGAGCCGGTATAGTACCCGGCTTTCGACATTCAAGCGCCCGCATTCAAGGAGTGACTTTATGGCAAACAGTGCCCAGGCAAAGAAACGCGCCCGTCAGGCCGTGCGCCAACGCGCCCACAACGTGGCCCAGCGTTCCGCCTATCGCACCGCCGTGAAGAAGGTGCGCAAGGCCATTCTGGCCGGTGACAAGGCCGCCGCCCAGGCCGCCCTGAACGAGAACCAGGCCGTGATGGACAGCCTGGCGGACAAGCGCGTGGTGCACAAGAACAAGGCCGCCCGGCAGAAGAGCCGCCTGTCCGCCGCCATCAAGGCGATGGCCTGAACCCCCATGGCCGGTCGGCCGTGAGACCTATTTGAACGCTGCCCGGCTTGCCGGGCAGTTTGTTTTTCTGTCGCCGTTTTTGCTGCACTTCTGCCGCCCCCTCTCTCCATGCTGGTCTGCATCCTTTCCGACAGTCACGACAACCGGCGTTTGCTGGAACATGCCGTGAATGACGCCAAGGCCCGGGGGGCCCGGGCGGTGTTGCATTGCGGTGATGTGGTGGCACCCACCACCTTGCGGGTGCTGAAGAAATTCGAGCTGCCGGTACATGTCATCCACGGCAACAACAGCGGCGACCTCTATGCCATGCATCAACTGGCCCATGAGCCCGACAGCGTGGTGCGCTATCACGGCCAGGATGCCACGGTGCATCTGGGCGGCCGACGCCTGTTTCTCGTGCATTACCCCCATTACGCTGCCGGCATGGCGCTTACCGGGGATTACGACGTGGTCTGCTGCGGTCACGATCACCGGGTGAGCGTGCAGGAGGTGAAGAACATCCGCGGTGGCGTGACCTGGCTGGTGAACCCGGGCACCGTGGGTGGGGTGGGCAAGTACCCCAGCTATGTCCTGGCGGATCTGGCCAGCCTGCAGTTCTCCGTCTTCGAGGTGCCCACGGCGCCGGGCGAGGCCTGCAACACCCCCCCGGTCTCGGTGCATGCCTGAGGGCCTGCGGTGGCGCCCCGCATGGGTCTGAACACCTGCGTGTCGGCGTAAAAGGCGGCCTCCTCATTGTCCGACCACCAGCCCGGCACACCCAGCACGGGTATGGGGAAGAGATCTCCGGGGCGGGTCACCGCACCCGCCAGCCAGAAATGGGCCAGGGCCTGGTCCAGACCCGCCGGGTCCAGGGGGCTGGGTAAGGTCAGGAAGACACATTTGGTGGTGATGCCAGGCCAGGGATGCAGCAGCTTTTCCAGGACGGCGTGGCCTATACACAAGACCTGCACGGCCTGCCAGTCCCGGCGCCGTTGCACGCAGGCCCGCTGCCAATGACGTTGGCGCAGATCCTCGGCCAGACCAGGATCGGGGCCGGCCAGGAGCAGACCGCTTTCATCGAACAGGGTGGCGGCGTCGGACAAGGGGCCCCGCT
>CAZVNY010000060.1:0-9096 GCA_964628785.1 uncultured Thiobacillus sp. | reverse complement strand
AGGCCACCACCCGGGCGGCGCGGATGGCCTTGGCCACCAGATAGGCGGCGCCCCCCACGGCGATGCAATACACGCCACCATGGGCACGGATGGCCGCCACCGCCTCAGGCCCCCGCTCCGCCTTGCCCACCATGCCCAGCAGACCCACCGTCTCCCCCAGCATGAGATCGGTGAACTTGTCCATGCGGGTGGCGGTGGTGGGGCCGGCGGGTCCCACCACCTCGTCCCGGACGGCATCCACGGGGCCCACGTAATAGATGAAGCGATTGTGGAAATCCACCGGCAGGGGCTCCCCCCGGGCCAGCATTTCGGCGATGCGCTTGTGCGCCGCATCCCGGCCGGTAAGCAAACGCCCGGAGAGCAGCAGTTGCTCTCCCGCCGTCCACGTGGCCACCTCCTCCCGGGCCAGGGTGTCCAGGTTCACCGGCCGGGCGCGGGCCGGACCCTCCCAGGCCACCTGGGGCCAGAGGGACAGGGGGGGCGGCGTGAACCGAGCCGGGCCGCTGCCGTCCAGGGTGAAATGGATGTGCCGAGTGGCGGCGCAGTTGGGGATCATGGCCACCGGCAGGCTGGCGGCGTGGGTGGGGAAGTCCTTGATCTTCACGTCCAGCACCGTGGTCAGCCCCCCCAGGCCCTGGGCACCGATACCCAGTGCGTTGGCCTGGTCCATGATCTCCAGGCGCAGTTCCTCCAAGGGGGTGGCGGGCCCCCGGGCCCGCAGGGCCTGGATGTCGATGGGCTCCATGAGGGCCTCCTTGGCCAGCAGCAGGGCCTTTTCCGGGGTGCCGCCGATGCCGATGCCCAGGATGCCCGGGGGACACCAGCCAGCGCCCATCCCGGGGAGCTGCGCCAGCACCCAGTCCACCACGGAGTCGGTGGGGTTGAGCACGGCAAAGCGGGCCTTGTTCTCGGAGCCGCCACCCTTGGCGGCACAGACGACCTCCACCTTGTCCCCGGGCACCAGCTCGTAATGAATCACCGCCGGGGTGTTGTCCCGAGTGTTGCGCCTTGCCCCTGCCGGCTCCGCCAGCACCGAAGCGCGCAGGGGGTTGTCCGGGTCCAGATAGGCCCGGCGCACGCCCTCGTTCACCATGTCCGTGACCGACATCCCTGCTTGCCAATGCACGTCCTGGCCCACCTTGAGGAAGACCACTGCCATACCCGTGTCCTGGCAGATGGGGCGGTGCCCTTCGGCACACATGCGGGAATTGATGAGGATCTGGGCCAGGGCATCCCGGGCGGGTTGGGATTCCTCCCGGTCATAGGCCGCCTTCACCGCTTGCACGAAGTCCGCCGGGTGGTAGATGGAGATGAACTGGAAGGCGTTGGCGATGGATTGGATGAAGTCCGCCTGGCGGATCGTGGTCTGCGTCGTGCTCATGTCGGACTCCTCATTTGCGTTCCAGCCATACCAGCAGGCCCTGGGCATTCAGGCGGATGTCCGGGGCCAGCAGGGCCTTGCAGCGTGCTTCCTCCAACCTGCAGCCATGGGCCCGCAGGCGTGCCATGAGGCTGTGTTCCAGCGCGGCTTCCAGGGCGGCCTGGCGTTCCGCCCCCAGATGGGCCACCTCCAGGGTCAGCTCGCACCATTCGTCGATGAGTTCATGCAGTTGCGGCGCCAGGGCCTGCGGATGGGTGACGCGGCCGAAATGGGTGAGAAACACGGCCTGGGGGGCCAGGGCCAGGATGCGATCGATGCTGGCGTGCAGGGCCATGGGGTCGAACTGCACCGGCGTGGTGGTGGGAAAGATGAAGACATGACCATCCACATCGAACTCCCGGTAGGAGATGCCGAAGGTGTCGCCGGTGAACACGCTCTCGCTGCGGGCGTCATGGATGCAGAAGTGGTGGCGGGCATGCCCCGGGGTGTCCAGAAAGCTGAGCACCCGGCCCTGGAAATCCAGGCGGTATTGGTCTGGTGCCTCCAGGACCCGCTCCGCCGCCACCGGCACGATGTCGCCATAGAGCCGCTGGAACAGCTCTTCGCCATACACCGCCTGGGTACCGGCCACCAGCCTGGCGGGGTCCACCAGGTGGCGGGCCCCACTGGGATGCACCACCAGCCGGGCCCGGGGACAGACCTGCAGCAGGGCCCCGGCCCCGCCAGCGTGGTCCAGGTGCACATGGGTGACGATGACGTAGTCCACGTCTTCCGGGGCCAGGCCCTGGGCCTGCAGCTCCGCCAGCACCGTGGGCACACTGTGCCGGGTACCGCTATCCAGGATGGCGGCACGGCCCTGTTCCACCAGGAGATGGATGGCCGCCACACCGGGTCGCACATAGTTGGCATCCAGGGTGGTGATGCCGTGGGGGTGATGAATGGGCGGGATCA
Source organism: uncultured Thiobacillus sp. (assembly GCA_964628785.1). GTDB lineage: Bacteria > Pseudomonadota > Gammaproteobacteria > Burkholderiales > Thiobacillaceae > PFJX01. The sequence goes on along the minus strand of CAZVNY010000060.1, from coordinate 6,764 downwards.
TGCTTTCACTCATGGGCAGAGGTGATCTGGAAATGGGCCTCGGGTCCCCGGGCCAGGGCGCTCTTCAGGATGGGCAGGCAGGCAGCCAGGCGGTCCGGCAGGGTCCAGGGGGGATTGATGATGAACAGACCGGAACCATACATGCCGAAACCGTCCCGTGGGGGCCGCTCCACCTGCAGGCTCACGTCCAGCCAGGATACCGGCAGGGACTGCAATCGTTCCGGCAGGCGCCGGGCCTCACTGCGGGACAGCAGGGGATACCACAGGGCATAGACCCCGGTGGCAAAGCGCTTCAGGCTGTCCTTCAGGGCCTCCAGCACCCGGGTGTAATCCCCCTTGTCTTCATAAGGGGGGTCCAGGAGTACCAGGGCACGCCGGGGTGGCGGGGGCAGCAGGCCCTTGAGGCCGGCAAAACCGTCTCCCCGGGTGATGCGCACCTGCCGGCCGGCGGCGTTGAAATTCCGCTCCAGCAGGTCCGCATCCGCGGGATGCAGCTCGAACAGATGCAGCCGGTCCTGGGGACGCAACAGCTTCCAGGCCAGATAGGGGGATCCGGGGTAGTGGCGCAGCTGGCCATCCGGGTTCAGGGCCCGCACCTGTTCCACATAGTCCGCCAGCTCGCCAGGCAGATCGCCGCGCCCCCACAGGCGGCCGATACCTTCCCGCCACTCCGCTTTTTGCACCGCAAAACCCGTCTCCAGGGCGTAGGCCCCGGCGCCCGCATGGGTGTCCACGACCCAGAAGGGCTTGTCCTTGTGGGCCAGGTGGCGCAGCAGGCAGACCAGCACGCAGTGCTTGAGCACATCCGCATGGTTGCCGGCATGGAAGGCGTGGCGATAGCTGAGCATGGTGGCCCCTGGATGCAATGCTGCCATTGTAGGCTTGACCCGGATTCGAAGATTCCCCGACCATGACCCTTCACAAGCTGTGCAGGCCGCCGGAGTCCCCCATGCGTAACCTTCTTTCTGCAGTGCTGATGCTGCTCTTCATGGTGCTGGGCCCCCTCAGCGCGCAGGCGGAGTATCAGCCCCGGGCCGAACAGGTGGCGGACAACGTCTACGCCCTCATCGGCCCCCTGGGCCAGCGCAGCCCGGACAACGACGCGCTGAATGCCAACTACGGCTTCATCGTCACTCCCCGGGGGGTGATCCTCATCGACAGCGGGGCCAGCCGCCTGGGGGCGCAGAAGCTGGAGGCCGCCATCCGCACGGTGACGCATCTGCCCGTGCGCTGGGTCATCAACACCGGCAGCCAGGACCACCGCTGGCTGGGCAATGACCACTTCGCCAACCGGGGGGCCGAGATCATCGCCCTGCAGCGTACCGCCGCCACCCAGGTGGAGCTGGCTGCGCAACAGCTGGACAGCCTGCAGCGCTTTCTCGGCCCCCGTCTGGCGGGCACCCGGCCGCTACCGGCAGTGCAGACCCTGGAGGGAGACAGGGCAAGCCTGCAACTCGGCGGCGAGACCCTGGTGCTGAGCTACAGCGACGCCCACTTCCCGGGGGATGCGTGGGTGTGGCTGCCCAGGCAGCGCATCGCCTTCAGCGGCGACCTGGTCTATGTGGACCGTCTGCTCGGCATCATGCCCCTGACCAGCGTGCGCAATGGCCAGCGGGCCTTCCGCGCCCTGGCGGAACTGGACCCGGTTGTCATCGTCCCCGGTCACGGCCGGGTCTGCGACCTGGCCCAAGCCCAGCGGGAAAGCGGTGACTATTACGACTTTCTTGTACAGGTCATCGGCGCCGCCGCTCAGGACATGGAACCCCTGGCTGCCACCCTGGAACGATACGCCGATCTGCCGGCGTTCCGGCACCTGCAGAACTACGAGGCCCTACACCGGACCAACATGAATCGGGCCTTCGTGGAATACGAAGCCCCCTGACCCTGCTTGGTGCAGGGCTCTCACAGATCTCCTTCCGCGGCGGCCTCAATGATGATTTCCATCTTCTCGCGGATGTCCTTGGCGCCCTTGATGAGTTCCGCGGACAGGCCCATGGCCCCCTCGTAGCCGGCTACCCAGTCCATGTTCCAGTCCAGCATCATGACCCAGATGTTCCTGTCGGCGTCTTCCATGACCGCGATGCGGCAGGGCAGGAACACCAGGAACTCGGGACTGATCTTGAGCAGGTCGCGGCCCACGGCGATGTCGCAAAAGCTGTGCACCTCGATGCGCGGCGCCTCGGTGTCGTTCAGTACCGCCTGGAAATCCTTCCACATGAGGTTGGAACCCACGAACTTGAAGTTGTTCTTGTTGGCCGCCAGCATCAGGGATTCCACCACATCGTCGAAGCTGAGCCCGGGTTTGGCCTTGATCTTGTGCGCGGCCCAGTTCATGGCGTCGGGCATGGACATGCGCATGAAGTTGCTCATCATGGGCATCATCATGTGCATCATCTGCCGCTTGTAGGCCTGGGGCACGGGAGGCCGCATGGTATAGGGCTTGATGTTCTGTACCTGGGCCTGGCCGATGAGGGGCACGGGCATGCCCACGATGGGGATGTATAGGGGCGCACCCAGTTGGGGCAGGGGTGGCAGCAAACTACCTAATGAGGGTGTGCCAAAAGGGCTGGGCACCGCACCCAGGTAGGGATTGGCTGGATGACCGGGCTGCTGTGCCGCTGCCGGGGCGGCGAGCAGCGCCCACAGCAGCAGGGGGGCAAGAAGTCCCGGAAAGGGATGCAGCGAGACGAACTTGGAAACAAACTTGGAAACAAACTTGGAAACGGACTTGGAGATGGATTTGGACATGGCCTTTTCCTCCTTGACGTGGTGCGCGGGGGAAAAATTTAGCCTGCCTCTCGGTTTGTCTGGTGCAAAAATACCCTCCTGCTTGACTTCGATCAAAAAATGCGTCTGTTTTTTACTCCGCCAACAGCGATTTGAGGCGGGCCACGACCTCCGGGGCGTCCCATTCAACGGAGCCCAGCAGGCCCATGCGTACCCGGCCCTGCTTGTCCACCACATAACTGGTGGGGAACACGAAGGCCTGCCAGGGTTTCAAGCTGCTGCCCTTCTCGTCCATGAGGATGGGGAAATTCACCGGGGTCTGCTTGAGAAAGTCACGCACGATTGCGACGTTCTCCCCCGCATTCACCCCCAGGATGGCGAAGGCCTGATCCTTCAGCACCTGGTTCAGGCGGTTCATGGAGGGCATCTCCTTGCGACAGGGGGGACACCAACTGGCCCAGAAGTTCACCAGCACCACTTTGCCGCGCAACTGCTGCAGGTCCATGGCCCTGCCCTCCAGGGTATTGAGCTTGAGCTCGGGGGCCGCTTTGGGGGTCAGATCCTTGAGATCCGCCGCCCGGAGCGGCATGGCCAGGAACAGGGCAAACATGCCCAGCATGGCTGCAGCCATGCTGCCCCTGGGCCCTACCATTCCGTGTCTGACACAGCGCTGTCGCTGCGGCTGCCTGGCAAGCGCTGGCATCGGGATCATGGCTGTCTCCTTTCAGTCAGATGGCGCAACAGTCCTGCCAGGGTTTCACCCAGCCGGCCGCCGGCCTGTTTTTCCGTGTCCGTGGCATCGGGACGGCGGTAGAAACCATCCCGTACCCCGGGCAGGACGTTGAGGTCCACCAGGCTACCTGCCGCCTGCAGATGTTCCTGCAGCCGTTCCCGCCACCAGTAACCCGCAGAAAACTGGGGCACCAGGATGGCCAGGTGCTCCCGGGTGGCCGCCACCACATCGGCGTAGTCCGCCGATGCCCCCGCTTCCAGATCCCGGTACAGCAGGGGGAAGAGCAGGACGGCACCCCGGGTTGTCAGGGCCAGACGTTCACGGGCGTCCCGGGCAGCGCGCAGGGCCAGATCGGCGGCATGCCCCGAGGCCATGAGGTAGATCTCCCGCCCCGGCTGCCGCTTTTGCACGGCGTCCAGCCAGTCTCCCAGGTCCGTATCCGGCACCATGGCGATACTCCCCGGCAGCTGGGGCAGGAAATAGGGTGCCAGCCAGTCCGTTATCCAGACCTCCACCCCCTGGGCGGCCAAATCCGTGGCGGCCTGACGCTCGGAGGCCAGACTGCCGTATTCCCCGGTCAGCCAGAGCAGCAATGGCCCCTGGGTGGCAGCGAAACGCTGACTCACCACCTCCACACCGGAAGGTAACTCCAGCTGGATGTCCTCCGCCCGCAGGGGGGTACAGAGGCACAGGGCCAGGAAAAGGATACTCAGGATTCTCGCCATGTCAGGTTTATACGCAGCCGGGCTGTCCCGGACAATGTGTTAAAGCTACCGGTGTCGGCATTCCCGGCCGGTTCAGCGGTTCACATCCACCACGATACGGCCGCTCACCTCCCCGGCCAGCAGGCGCTCTGCCTCGTCGACTGTCTGCCCCAGGCCCACGCACCGGCTCAGGCCAGCCAGGTCCGCCGGCGTGACGTGCCGCGCCAGCAGCGCCCAGGCGGCCTGGCGCCGGGCCTTGGGCGCATACACGGAATCGATGCCGTAGAGGCTGATGCCCCGCAGGATGAAGGGCGCCATGCTGGTGGGAAAATCCATGCCCATGGCCAGGCCGCAGGCGGCCACCCCGCCAGCGTACTGTACCTGGGCACAGGCATTGGCCAGGGCATGGCTGCCCAGGGTATCCACCACCCCGGCAAAGCGCTCCTTCTGCAGGGATTTGCCCGGGGCGGCAAAGTCTGCACGTGCGAGAACCTCCGTGGCCCCCAGGGCCTGCAGGTAGGCCCGGGCTGTGGATTTGCCGCTCAGGGCCGTCACCCTGAAACCGCTGCGGGCCAGGAGCAAGACGGCAATGGAACCCACCCCGCCGCTGGCACCGGTGACCAGTACCGGCCCCTGGCCCGGCTGCAGACCATGGTTCAGCAGGGCCTGTACGCACAGGGCAGCGGTGTAGCCGGCGGTACCCAGGGTGGCGGCTTCGAAGCTGGAGAAGGGGTCGGGAATGGGTAGCAGCCAGTCCCCCGACAGGCGCAGATACTGGGCCAACCCCCCCCAATGGTTCTCCCCCAGGCCCCAGCCATTCACGCAAACCAGGTCTCCCGGGCGAAAGTCCTCATGCCCCGAGGCCTCCACCACCCCTGCCGCATCGATGCCGGGCACCATGGGCCAGTTGCGCACCACCGGACTGCGGTTGCCCAGGGCCAGGGCGTCCTTGTAATTGAGGCTGGAGTACTGCACCCGCAGGAGCACGTCTCCGGGGGGCAGGTCCGCCTCCGCCAGGTCCGCCAACCGTACGGAGAAAGTCGGCTCCTTTGTCAGCAACAGGGCCCTGAAACTCATGCGCTGACCTCCTGGCCATTCAATGCCCGGATGGTGTGCCGCATGCGCCACACCATGTACACCCCGGGCACCCCCAGGAGCACGGCCACCACGAAGAATGCGGGCCAGCCTATGCTCTCCGCCATCACCCCCGCCAGAGGGCTGACGTAGATGCGGCCGATGGAGGCCAGGGCCGAGAGCAGGGCGTAGTGGGTGGCGGTGTAGCGCTGATTGCACAGGCTCATGAGCAGGGCCACGAAGGCCGCGGTGCCCATGCCGCTGGTGATGTTCTCGGCGGCGATGGCGAACATGAGCAGGCTGTCGATCTGGGCCGTCTGGGTCAAGGCCATGAAACCCCAGTCGAAGGGCTGCAGGGTGAAGCCGCCCCAGGCCCCCCGGCCCAGTACCGCCAGGGTATAGAAGCCGAAGTTGGCAAACATCTGCAGCAGGCCGAAGAGCAGCAGGGCCCTATATAGATTGAGGCGCAGCATCAGGGCCCCGGCCAGTAGGGCGCCGAAGATGGTGAGCCAGATGCCGATGATCTTGTTGACGATGCCCACCTCCGCCTGGGTGAAGGCCATGCCCTTGATGAGAAAGGGCGTGGTCAGGCTGCCGGCAAAGGCGTCCGAGAGCTTGTAGAGCACGATGAGCAGGAGAAAGGCCCAGGCCCCGGGCTGGGCAAAGTAGGAGCCCAGGGAGCGGTTCAGGGTCTCGAAGCCCACCTTGCGCGCCGCCCACCCCCCCAGGGGCAGGGCACAGGCAATGCCCGCCAGCACGAACAGCAGGCGCACCCACCTGTTGGGGTCCTCCGGGTCCAGGCCCAGACTCATGAGCAGCCAGCGGCTGAGGAAGGCCCCGGCCAGGACCCCGGCCACCAGGGCAAGAAAGCCCAGCAGTTCCCCCAGGGGATTGCTGTCCAGGGATGCGGCCACGGCCTGCACCCGAGGGGTGGCCAGCAGGGAGAAGGCCGCGGCCCCCACCATAATCCAGGCCATGATGTGATAGACCTGGCTCCAGCCCCACTGCTCCGCCCAGATCAAGGCGATGCCTCCAGAGAGGATCATGCCGATGCGGTAACCGAATACCGCCAGGGAGCCCCCCAGACCCCGCTCATGGGGGGCCAGCACATCGGTGCGGTAGGCATCGATGACCACATCCTGGGAAGCGGAGAGGAAGGCCACCAGGACCGCCGCGCCGGCAAAGATCAACGGCGCGCCACCGGGAGACAGGCTCGCCATCCACCACAGGGTGGCCGCCATGAGCAGCTGGGTCACCACCAGCCAGCCCTTGCGCCGTCCCAGGAAGGGGGGCTCGAAGCGGTCCATGAGGGGCGCCCAGAGAAATTTGAAGGTGTAGGGGATGCCCACCAGACCGAGAAAGCCGATGGTGGCTATGTCCACGCCTTCCACCGTGAGCCAGGCCTGCATGGCCTGACCGGTGAGGGACAGGGGCAGGCCCGAGGCAAAGCCCAGGCAGAGTACGGCCACGAGGCGGTGAAAGGCGGTAAAGGAAGGCATCCGGGCTTGTGCAGTCACGTGCTAGGA
>CAZVNY010000059.1:0-9187 GCA_964628785.1 uncultured Thiobacillus sp. | reverse complement strand
GTTGGGGGAGAGGGAAACGGGCATGGCTTTCATTTTTTGGGGCGTCTATTAAAAGTCATGCCCGTTAGGTGGTGATTGTGGCTGCTTTGACAGGGCACATAACCGCATGTCCGGGCCCCAGGGGGTATGCTTGCGGCAACGTAAAGCCTTTCCCCCTCCATGAAACGCATCACCACCCAGAACTGGCTGGATCCGGATGGCAGCGGTATCCCGGCGGGCACGGACCCCAGGGTCTGGCGGGATAGTTTTCTCGCCATCCGCTTGGAAAGACAGGTGCCCGGGGAAGTGGTGATCCTGTTCGAGACGGCCCGGGCCAGCGCGCTCTATGGCCTGTTCTTCGCCCCCCTGGTGACCCTGGGGGTGGAGCAGTGTTATCGGGCCCTGGAGACGGGTATCCGTGTGCGCTGTGCCCAGGCGGGTCTGCCGGTCTCCGTGCAGGACAAACAGGGTCGGCGTCATGCCCTGTCTTTCACTCACAACCTGCGTCAGCTCCAGGACCTGGAGCTGATCCCTGAGACCGATGTGACCTTGTGGCAACAAGTGGGCGAGCTGAAGAGCTGGCTGGCAGCCCCGCGAAACGGTGACGCCGTGGTGCGGGAACATGCCATGACGGCCCTGTCCCGGGCGGCGGCGTTGCTGAACGGGCTGTTTGCCTGATTGTGCGTCAGTGGCGCGTCCTGGCGGGGGATAATGCCGCCCTTTTCGCCGAACCCGCAGAACCATGTCCCAGAGTACAGCCAAACCCTGCCCCTTTTGCGTGCTGGAACCCCACCGCATCCTGGCCGAAGACGAACTCACCGTGGTGTACAAGGACGGCTTTCCCGTTTCCCCCGGTCATGCGGTGGTCATCCCCCGCCGCCCTTTTGCCACCCTGTTCGAGGCCACCCAGGCCGAACAGATGGCCCTGCTGCAGGCTGTGTTTGCGTGCAAGCGTATCCTGGACGAAGCCCACCACCCCGACGGCTACAATATCGGCATCAATCACGGTGTTGCCGGCGGACAAAGCGTGCCCCATCTGCATATCCATGTGATCCCCCGCTATCTGGGTGTTGCCGGACAAGGCCAGGTATTGGGCTTGAGGAAGGCGTCTCCTGGGCACGGGAGCGGGCGCTGACAGGCAAGCAAGGGATCCTTGCCGGCACTTTTCAGGGAGCAAAAAATGGCTTGCATCGCAGCCTTGCATACCGGGGCAAATCCATGAAAAAACAGTTTTTTGCCATGCTTCTGCTGGGGCTTGCCGCCATGCTCCCATGGACGAATTCTGCCCTGGCGGCCAGCGCCTACAAGGGCCTGGATGGCTCCGCCCTGCTGCACATGTGTCAGGGGGCGGACAAGGTACGGGCCCTGTCGGTGATGTGTCACAACTACCTGAATGGCTATCTGGATGCGGCCCATCACTACAACAGCAAGACCGGTTTCTGTCTGCAGACCGGAGATAAGGAAAGGTTGCCCAAAGGCCTGGTGGACTGGCTCGTGCAAAACCCGGACAGGCAGAAGCTGGCTGCCGGGCAGGTGCTGGACCAGGCCCTGAAGTCTCTGTTTCCCTGTAAGGGCAGAAAGTGAGCATCGCCCCCGGAGCGATCTTTCCCAGCGTTGGCCGGGCAGGCCCCGCAAGCCGGTTGCACGTCCTTCGTGTGCAAGTTGTTTCTGGCCATGTCGGAATCTGATGCCCTGTTGCGCGCCAAGCTCAATGCCGAGACCGGCAGGCTGGTCTGGCAGGAGTTGGAGCGGCATTTCGCCCGGGGCGTGCTCATTCTGGTGGCGCCCGGGCTGGATCTGGTGGAGGTGGCCCTGCAGATCAGTCGCGACAACAAGGGCCAGGTGGCGACCTTGCTGCAGGCGGGTCAGGTGCGCCGCGTCGAGAGCGAGGATGCGCGTAGCTGGCAGCAGGACCGGAGTCGCTTCTGGGCCGTGGTGGTGGCGCCCTGGGTGTTGATCCAGGAAATCCGGGAATGAATACCGGTGAACATGGCCAAGCAGGCTGGAAGCCTTCGCGTGCAACAGCTTGATTTCCAACTCGCAGGCGAATACGTGGCCCTGTGCGACCTGCTCAAACTGGCCGGCGTGGCCGTCAGCGGTGGCCAGGGCAAGGCCCTGGTGGCCAGTGGCGCGGTGACGGTGGACGGCCGTCACGAAACACGCAAGACCGCCAAGATCCGGGCCGGGCAGATCGTGCAGTGCCAGGGCGTGCAGATACGCGTGGACCCAGCCCCAGCCCCTGCTCCTGCGGATCCGGGTCCTGGCGGAGCTGCCGGACGGGCGTGAAACAGGTGGCAGCCCGTCCGGAATCCAGGCTCAGCGAATGACGATGGGCGGCAGGCTGATGACCACGCCGGGCGAGGGATGGTGATACACCACCGGTTCATAGACGACCCGGGGGGGATGCACCACTTTCGGTGCGCTGTAGTAGTACACCGGCTGGCGGTAGACCGGGGCGACGTAATGCCGCTTGTCATGCTTGCCAGGGTGGCGATGATCCCAGCGTTGCTCATAGCGCCCATGATCGTTCCAGGCCTTCTTGTGGCCATGACCGGAGGCCAGGGCATTGCTGCCCACGCCCAGGGCGGTCACGCTCAGCAGGATGGTCAACAGGGTCTTCAGTTTTGCGTTCATGTCTGGCTCCTTCGTAGGCTGCGGAGGCTCGTCTGCGCTCCGTGACCCCATGCTAGGCAGTCCGGGATACCTGGACGTTTCCAGTGGTTACGGGTTGTAACAAGCCCGGGGGGGTACCATTGGCAGTGTTTCGATGCACAAACGGAGTCTTCCCATGACCCATCCCCTCGCCGGCAAACCTGCCCCTGCCGACAGCCTCATGGACACGGCCGCCCTGCTGGCGGCCTACAACGATGTCCCGGACGTGAACGTGGCCACCCAGCGGGTGGCCTTCGGCACCAGCGGCCACCGTGGCAGTGCCTTCAAACGCAGCTTCAACGAGGCCCATATCCTGGCCATTGCCCAGGCGGTGTGTGAATACCGGGCGGCCCAGGGCATCACCGGCCCCCTGTTTCTGGGCAAGGACACCCATGCCCTGTCCGCGCCGGCCCAGCGTACGGTGCTGCAGGTGCTGGCCGCCAATGGCGTGGAGGTGCGCGTCCAGGCCGAGGATGGCTTTACCCCCACGCCGGTCATCTCCCGGGCCATCCTCACCTTCAACCGGGCCAACGAGGGCAGTGCCCAGGGTATGCCGTTGCAGGCCGACGGTCTGGTCATCACGCCTTCCCACAACCCGCCCACGGATGGCGGCATCAAGTACAACCCGCCCCACGGCGGGCCGGCGGATACCGATGCTACGGGCTGGATCGAGGCCCGGGCCAATGCCCTCATGGCCGCTGGCAATGTGGACGTGCGCCAGCTGCCCTATGCGCAGGCCCTGCACGCCCCCACCACCTACGCGGAAGACTTCGTGTCCCCTTACGTGGCGGACCTGGAGCAGGTGATCGACATGGAGGCCATCCACCAGGCCGGCCTGCGCATGGGGGTGGACCCCATGGGGGGCGCGGCGGTGGCCTACTGGAAGCCCATCGCCGAGAAGTACGGCCTGGACATCCAGGTGGTGAATCCCCGGGTGGACCCTGCCTTCGGCTTCATGACCCTGGACCACGACGGCAAGATCCGCATGGACTGCTCCAGCCCCTATGCCATGGCCAGCCTGGTGGGGCTCAAGGACAAGTTCGACATCGCCTGGGGCAATGATGCCGACGTGGACCGGCATGGCATCGTCACCCCCTCCATGGGTCTCATGAACCCCAACCACTTCCTGGCCGTGGCCATCCACTACCTGCTCACCCATCGGCCGGCCTGGCCGCAGGACGTGGCCGTGGGCAAGACCCTGGTGAGTTCCGGGCTCATCGACCGGGTGGTGGCCGGCCTGGGGCGCCGGCTCATGGAGGTACCCGTGGGCTTCAAGTGGTTCAGCCCCGGCCTGCTGGCCGGGACCCTGTGCTTTGGCGGCGAGGAGAGTGCCGGTGCCAGCTTCCTGCGCCGGGACGGCAGTGTCTGGACCACGGACAAGGACGGTATCATCCTGGCCCTGCTGGCGGCGGAGATCACCGCCGTCACCGGCAAGGACCCGGGGCGCTACTACCAGGAGCTGGCGGCCCAATACGGCACACCCTACTACCTGCGCATCGATGCCGCCTGCACGCCGGAGCAGAAGGCCGCCTTCAAGACCCTGACCGGCGACAAGGTGGCGGCCCCCACCCTGGCGGGGGAGGAGATCAGCGGACGTTTCACCCGGGCCCCGGGCAACGACGCCCCCATCGGGGGTCTCAAGGTCACCACGGCCAATGGCTGGTTTGCCGCCCGGCCTTCCGGCACCGAGGACATCTACAAGATCTATGCGGAGAGCTTCAAAAGCGAGGCTCACTTGCAGGCCATCGTGGCCGAGGCCGGGGAGATCGTGACCGCAGCCCTGGTCGGGTGAGTGCTTGCACCCGGTGCGGGGGCTGTTGGTTGTCTGAGCAGGGCGTGGGCCGGATCCCGATGTTCAACGGGTCAGACTGCCCACCGGGCCCAGCCTGAGGTGCCGGGCCGCCTTGCTCAGGGGATCAACATCTCGAAGATGGCACCGGGATCGTTTCTCAGGCGCAGACGACCCTGGTGGCCTTCGTTGGTGTGGGCCCGGGCGATCATGGAGGCAAAGCGCAAGCCCAGACCGGTGCCGCTGGCCTTCAGGGGCTTGCCCGTGGCGATGGCCTCCAGGATATGCTCGGGATAGCCGCTGGAGTCATCCTCGATGCCGATGCACAGCATGCCGTCTTCCAGGCCGGCACGGATCTGCACCCGTTCCCGGGCATAGGTCAGGGAGTTGTGCAGGCCGTTGAGCAGGGCCATTTCCAGCATGTTGCGGTCAAAGAACCACAAGGCCGGGAGCGTCTCGTCGATATGGATCTCGATGTTCAGGTTGGCGCGCAGCGAACGGGCCTGGATGGCCATTTCTTCGAGAAAGTCCTCCAGTGGGTAGGCATCCACTGCGTTCAGTACCGTGTCGTCGTGGAAGTGCTTGTACACGAACAGGGCTTGCATGAGCCGTTCCGAGGTGCGCTGGCATAACAGCCGGGCCTCATCCAGGGATTTGTCATGGGCGTTTTCACCGGTATGGGGGATGTCCGCCAGGGTCATGGTCATGAGCACCAGGGTGTTCTTCATCTCATGCAGCAGGGCGGCATAGAGGTCTTCCCGGTCCATATCCTGGGCACCGGTGTCTTCGGCCAGCTTCAAGACGTTCTCCTTATGCATGACTCTGGGCAAGGTGTTTGCGCAGACTGGTTTTCAGTCCCGCCAGCCGGGGATGCTCGGGGGCGAGCTTGGCGACATCATCCAGCAGGTGTTGGGCCTGGCTTAGCAACTGACGCTGTTTGTCATCCTGTTCCAGGAAACGCATGATGGCCCAGGCCGTGTTCATGAGGATGCGGGGGTTATTGGGGGCCTCCTTGGTGGCCATGAGCATCTTCTGCAGACTGTTTTGCAGATCTCCCTGTTTGAGCAGCAGGGCGCCTTCCTTGGAGAGCTGTTGTACCCGGGCCGTGGCCTCTTTCAGGATTTCACCGGCATTTTCGGCCCTGCCTGCCTGTTTGTAGGCCTCTTTGGCCCGCTCCAGCAGGGCAGGCATGTCGTGACTGTTGCGCGCCACCTCGGCCAGAAGCTGGTCGGCCTCCTCGTTCAGGCCGGACTTGATGCAGGTCTCCAGCATGTCCATGCTCAAGTCCTGGTCGTAGGCCGTACCACTGTTGCGCAGTCCGGCGGCTTCCCGCATATAGGCGCTGGCCTCGGCGGCTTGACCATTCTGGGCGCTGATCCGACCCAGCATGACAGAGGCGACCATCTTGCCTTCCTTGCTCTCGGCCAACAACTTGCGGTTGTTGGTGATGATCTCCGCTGCCTCCTTGGTTTTGCCCTGGCTGAGATAGGCGCGGGACAGATTGGCAAAGTCGTTGACGCTCTGAAAGATGGAGTTCTGGCCTTTTTCCACTGCCGCCTTGAAGGCCTGTTCGGCCTTGCCCAGGTCTCCGTTCTGGCTGGCGATTTCACCCAGACGACGCTGGCGTTTGGGGGATTTGGCGGAAACCGAGGTGCCACGTTCCAGGGTGTTTTGTGCCTCCTGGGTCTTGTCCTGGGCAAGCTGCACATCCGCCAGCAGGTCATAGCCCGCCACCATGTCCGGATGCCGGGAAATGATCTCCTGCAGCAGATCCTCGGCGGCTTGATCCTTGTGTTGCAGATGCAGGGATTTGGCTAGGCCCAGTTTGGACCAGGGCACGGCGCGCAGGGCGATGATCTGGTTGTAATGTTCCTCCGCCGCGGCGAAGTCCCCCATGGTCAGGAGGATCTCGCCCTTGAAGCGCAGGGCGTCAACGAGGAATTTGGATTTCTGCGCGATGATGTCGTCGCAACCGGCCAGGGCAGCCTCCAGGCGGTCCGCGGCAAAGTGGCGGTAGACGTCCCGGAACAGCTGCTTCTTGGCCAACACCATGTCCAGCCGGGAGCGCAGCATGTCGCCGTTGAAGGGCTTGATGAGATAGTCATCCGGCGCTAGTTCCGCTGTGGCCACCACGTTTTCGTACAGGCTCTCCGCGGTCACCATGAGGAAGGCCGTTTCCAGGTTGATCATGTTGCGGTGGCGTAATTCCTCCAGCAACTGCTGACCATCCCGGCCATCGCCCAGGTTGTAATCGCAGATGATCACATCGTATCTCTGCCCCTTCACCCGGGTGGCGGCTTCCGAGGCGGAAGCGGCGGTATCCACCTTGGTCATGCCGAAACTGGCCAGGGCGGATTTGAAGGCAGAACGCATGCTGGGATAGTCGTCGACAACCAGGCCCTTCAGTTGTTTGTAATCGACGTCCACCAATGCTCTGCTCGGATTGACGATGTTCATATCCAGGTTACCGATTCAAATACAAGGAACCAAACGTGCGGGCATAGCCCTACATCGGCATGCAAGGCCTGTTACTTCAATCGGCGGCCTGGCCGCCCAAGCTGTTCAGGGAAACGTTGAACAAATCCCCTGCCGTCATTGCGCGCGCAGCGCGGCAGTCCGGATGGCGTGCGAAATCGATGACTTCTGGATCACCACGTCGCTTCGCGCCTCGCGATGACGGATCTAATCAGCGTTTCCTTAGGCGAAACGTTGCCCGTGCTCTCGGCTGGAATGAAACCGCACCTGGGGCCACTTTTCTTCCACCAAACTCAGGTTGAAACGATTGGTGGCCAGGTAGACCGGGTTGCCATCCACATCCAGGGCCATGCGGACCAGTTGTTCCTTTTCGAACTGGCGCTGCGTGGCGGTGTCCGGAAAGCTGAGCCAACGTGCGGTATGGATATCGGCACTTTCGTAGATAGCATTAACCTTGTATTCGGCCTCCAGACGGCTGGCCACCACCTCGAACTGGAGCTGGCCGATGGCGCCCAGGAGCAGGGCCCCGCTGGCCATGTTCTCGAACACCTGGATGGCGCCTTCCTCGCCCAGTTCCTTCAGGCCTTTTTGCAACTGTTTGGACTTGATGGGGTCCCGGGAGCGGGCGGTGCGGAACATCTCCGGGGCGAAATAGGGGATGCCCTTGAACTGCAGGGCCTCGCCTTCCGTGAGGGTGTCGCCGATCTGCAGCTGGCCGTGGTTATGGATGCCGATGATGTCGCCGGCCACGGCATCCTCCATCTGCACCCGCTCATTGGCCATGAAGGTCAGGGCATTGGCCAGTTTCATCTCCCGCCCCATGCGCTGGTGCATGACCTTCATGCCCGGGGTGTAGCGCCCCGAGCAGACCCGGAAAAAGGCGATGCGATCCCGGTGCCGCGGATCCATGTTGGCCTGGATCTTGAAGACGAAGCCGGTGAAGGGGGCCTCGGCCGGCTCCACCATGCGCCTGTCGCCATCCCGGGGCTGGGGCGAGGGGGCCCATTCCAGCAGGGCCCTGAGGATCTCCCGCACGCCGAAGTTGTTGATGCCGGAACCGAAGAACACGGGGGACTGCCTGCCCTGCAGGAACATGGCCAGATCGAAGGGCGGGCTGGCCTCTCGGATGAGTTCCACTTCTTCCAGCAAACGCCCCATTTCCAGGGGGAAGAGCTGCTGCAGCCTGGGGTTGTCCAGGCCGTCGATGCGTTCCAGCTCTGCATCCGCCCGTTCAGTGCCGGCGGTGAAACGCAGCATGTGGTCCTGGAGCAGGTGGTAGACGCCCCGGAAGGTCTTGCCCATGCCCACGGGCCAGGTCACGGGGGCGCAGTCCAGCTTGAGTACGGATTCGATCTCCGCCAGCAGGTCCAGGGGATCCCGCACCTCCCGGTCCAGCTTGTTGATGAAGGTGATGATGGGGGTGTTGCGCAGGCGGCAGACCTCCAGCAGCTTGATGGTCTGGGCCTCCACGCCCTTGGCCGCGTCGATGACCATGACGGCGGCATCCACGGCCGTGAGCACCCGGTAGGTGTCTTCGGAGAAGTCCTCGTGGCCCGGAGTGTCCAGCAGGTTGATGGTGTGCTCGGCGTACTCGAACTGCATCACCGAGCTGGTCACCGAGATGCCCCGCTGTTTTTCCACCTCCATCCAGTCGGAGGTGGCGTGGCGTGCCGATTTGCGCGCCTTCACCGTGCCTGCCATCTGGATGGCGCCACCGAAGAGCAGCAGTTTTTCCGTCAGGGTGGTCTTGCCCGCGTCCGGGTGGGAGATGATGGCGAAGGTGCGGCGGCGCCGGACATCGTGCAGGAGTGGGGAGGATGGGGCGGACATGGAACATGAAGCCGGGTTGTTCAGGGCGGGCATGATAACCGAGCCCGCCCCTGCCTCCGCCCCGGAATGAGCTTACTGCATCACCTCCACCACGATGCGGCGGTTGGCGCCTGCAAGGTAGGATGCGGAATCCGTGGCGCCATGGGAGATGACGGACATGCGCAGCAGGGGGATGCCCAGCTTCTCGTGCAGGTAGTTCTTCACCACCTCGGCCCGGGCCTTGGCCAGCTCGTAGTTGTAGTCGTCGGAGCCCATGCCGTCGCTGTGGCCGTGGATACCGATGTGGTAGTTCACATCCAGCTTTTTGGCATACTCCGCCACGGCCTTGAGCTTGGTGACGTCCTGATCACCCAGATAGGGGGAATTGATGGGGAACAGGGTCTTGTCCTCGGTGAGGATGGCGCTGTACACCACATTGCCGAAGATCTTGCGTGGCCCCAGGCCCAGGGCAGCCAAGGCATC
>CAZVNY010000058.1:0-9222 GCA_964628785.1 uncultured Thiobacillus sp. | reverse complement strand
CCGGTGACGGTGACCATGTCGGTGAAGAGATGGGCCCCCCTGAGACGGCTGGTCCTGGCCTGGACGTAACCGTGCTCCACGCCCACCTCCGTGCCCATGGCCTGCAGGCCCTTGATGTGCTGCTCCACGGGCCGGGCACCTATGGCGCAACCGCCGGGCAGGGAGACCCTGGCCTCGCCACAGCGCGCGCTCAGGGGCCCCAGCACCAGGATGCTGGCACGCATGGTCTTCACCAGCTCGTAGGGGGCCACGGGGTTGTGCAGGTTGCCGGCATTCAGGCTGACCCGGTCGCCCTGCCGGCTCACCTGCACCCCCATCTGCTGCAGTAGCCCCAGCATGGTGCCGATGTCCTTCAGGTCAGGCACGTTGCTCAGCTCCAGGGTCTCCCGGGTGAGCAGGGCCGCACAGAGGATGGGCAGGGCCGCATTCTTGGCGCCGGAGATGGCCACCTCGCCGGACAGGCGGGGACCGCCGGCAACGACGAGTTTATCCATTCGCCGCCTGCCATTCCGCCGGCGTCAGGGTACGCATGGACAGGGCATGGATCTGCTCCCGCATACGCTCGCCCAGGGCCTGATAGACCCGCTGATGCCGCGCCACCGAGAGCTTGCCCTCGAATTCGGTGCTGACGATCAAGGCCTCGAAATGGTGTCCGTCCCCCACCACCTTGAGGTATTCACAGGGCAGGTTGGCGGCAATCCAGTCCTGGATCTGTTGGGGTGTGACCATCTCGAAATCTCCGCAAGCAACAAGAAATGGGGGCCCTAACGCATCCTGCGCAGGGGCCGTGAGGCAGTGTGTCGCGCATCGGCCACCAAGGGCAGCCAAGGACGGCAAAGCGCGCTCAATGGCGCAGTTTATAGCCGGCGCGCAACATCCACAAAGTCAGCAGGGATGCCGCCAGGACCGTGGGCAGCACCACTGCCAGGCTCAGCCAGGGGTCCACGTCGGCGATGCCGAAAAAGCCGTAACGGAAGCCGTCGATCATGTAGAACACCGGATTGAAGCGGGACAGCGCCTGCCAGAAATCCGGCAGGGAGTGGATGGAATAGAACACGCCGGAGAGGAAGGTCAGCGGCATGATGAGGAAGTTCTGCACCCCGGCCAGGTGATCGAATTTCTCCGCCCAGATGCCCGCCAGCATGCCGACACAGGAAAACGCCACCCCCGCCCCCACGCCGAAGGTCAGGATCCAGAGGGGATGCCTGAGGTGCAGGTCGGTAAACAACAGACCCACCAGCAATACCCCCACACCGATCACCAGACCCCGCACCAGGGCGGCCAGCACATAGGCCAGAAAGAATTCCAGATAGGACAGGGGCGGCAGCAACAGGAACACGATGTTGCCGGTGATCTTGGACTGGATGAGGGAAGAGGAGGCGTTGGCGAAGGTGTTCTGCAACACGGACATCATCACCAGGCCCGGCATGAGGAAGGCGGTATAGCCCACCCCCGGATACACCTGCACATGGCCAGACAACACATGGGCGAAGATGAGCAGGTAGAGGAAGGCGGTCAGGATGGGGGCCGCCACGGTCTGCAGCAACACCTTCCAGAAGCGCAGGATCTCCTTCTTGAACAGGGTCCAGAAACCGATCATGGCGCGGCCTCCCGCATGACCTTGAGGAACACGCTCTCCAGGTCCGGCTTGCCCAGCGCCAGGTCCTGCACCCCCACACCCACCTGACGCAGGCCCGCGAGGATGCCTTCCAGCTCGCCATAGTCCGGCAGGGCCAGCAGATAACGCTCCCCTTCCCGCCCTCGCAGTCGAGGCCGCAGGAAGTCGGGCAATTCCCCATCCAGTACCAGCTCCAGATGACGTTCCGACCCCGACTGCAAGAGATTGGCCGTGCGATCCAGGGCCACGATGTGGCCTTCCTTCAACATGGCCACCCGCTGGCACAGGCTTTCCGCCTCTTCCAGGTAATGCGTGGTGAGCAGGATGGTATGGCCCCGGGCATTGAGCTGGCGGATGAAGCCCCACAGGGACTGGCGCAGTTCCACGTCCACACCGGCGGTGGGTTCGTCCAGCACGATCACCGGAGGACGGTGCACCAGGGCCTGGGCCACCAACAGGCGCCGTTTCATGCCCCCGGACAGACGCCGGGTATTGGTATCCGCCTTGTCCGCCAGTCCCAGATGCCCCAGGAGCTCATCGATCCAGGCCGCATCCCGCTGCAGACCGAAATAGCCGGCCTGGAACTCCAGGGATTCCCGCACCGTGAAGAAGGGGTCGAACACCAGTTCCTGGGGCACCACCCCCAGGTTGCGGCGGGCCTGGCGATACTGCCGCAGCACATCGTGGCCCATGACCTGGGCCGTGCCCGCCGTGGCCCGGGTGAGGCCCGCCAGGATGCTGATGAGGGTGGTCTTGCCCGCGCCGTTGGGGCCCAGGAGGGCAAAGAACTCCCCCTGCTCGATGTCCAGATCCACGCCCCCCAGGGCCCGGACCCCGGGAAAGCGCTTCTCCAGGCCGCGAATGCGGACCGCGGGCATCATGGAGGGGAGGTCCTACAGGTGTTCGGCCACGCCGTAAAGCCTGGCCAGGCTGAGCAGATCTTCCGAGAGGGCGCGAATCTGGATGTCGTGACCCCGGGCTTGAGCAAAACGCCGCAGGCTCAGGATGAGGCTGATGGCGGAGGAATCCATGTGGCCCACCCGGGACAGGTCCAGGACCCGGACACCCTGCTCCAGGGACGCCTTGCACAGTGCCAGCATGCGGGTGGCCTGGGCCAGGGTCAGGTCCCCTTCCAGGAAGGCCACATCGCCTTCCTGGTGCACAGCCGTGGTCCGCGCTTCGGACATCAGCGCTGGGCCTCCGCAATGGTCTTGTTGCGCCGCTGCAGGGAGGCCACCAGGCCGTCTATGCCGCTCTTGCGCACTTCGGAATTGAAGGAGCGGCGATAGGTGGTTACCAGGCTGACGTTGTCCACCTTGACGTCGAAGACCTTCCAGGCGCCATCCCGCTTCTCCATGCGGTAATCGATGGGGATGGGGGGCGCACCCGGCTTGCTCACCTCGGTGGCCACGGTCACCTCATCCGCCCCGGGGGGCATGGTGAAAGGTTTGAAATCGATCTTGTAGTCCGCCACGCTGGAGATGGCGGAGGAATAAGTGCGCACCAGGAGGGTGCGGAACTCGTTCACCAGGGCCTGACGCTGACCTGCCGTGGCCTTGGGCCAGTCCTTGCCCACCGCCAGTTGAGCCATGTGCTCGAAATCGAAATTGGGCAGGATCTTCTGTTCCACCAGATTCAGGACCTTGGCGGAATTCCCGCTCTTGATGTCCTTGTCCTGCTTGACGATGCGCAACACCTCATTGGTGGTGTTTCTCGCCAGGACGTCCGGGGCAATCTCGGCCCGCAGCGGCGATGCCATCAGCACCGTCACCAGGGCCGCCAATGTCAACGATGTCATCCAACGATACATATTCCTAACCTCTATCTTTCCGTAATGTTGCAACTTCGACCCTCGGAAACACTCCGAATTCAGTCCTACTACCTATGGGTCTTTCCCTGTTTTTCTATTCTTCGTCCTTCTTGCTGGCGTCGGCCTGGTTGAACAGGAACTGACCGATGAGGTTTTCCAACACCACGGCCCCCTGGGTCAACTTCAGGCTGTCTCCTTCCGCCAGCATCTTGCTCTCCCCCCCGGCCTCCAGGGCGATGTACTGCTCACCCAGCAGGCCTGAAGTCATGATTGCGGCACTGGTATCCCGGGGGAACCGATAGCGCTCATCCAGTTTCATCAAGACCCGGGCCTCGTATATCTCATTGTCGAATTCGATGGCGGATACCCGTCCCACCACCACACCGGCACTCTTCACCGGCGCTCGGGGCTTGAGGCCGCCGATGTTCTCGAACTCCGCCTTGACGGTATAGCTGCTACTGCTTTCGAAGCCGGTCATATTGCCCACCTTCAAGGCCAGAAACAGCAGGGCGCCCAGCCCTACCACCACAAAAATGCCTACCCAGAAATCGAGGGTCGCGCGCTGCATGTCAAACTCCGGAAAACATGAATGCTGTCAGGATGAAGTCCAGGCCCAGGATGGCCAGGGAAGAAGTCACCACGGTGCGTGTGGTGGCCCGGGATACTCCTTCTGCCGTCGGCGGCGCATCGTAACCCTCGAACAGGGCGATGATGGTCACGGCAACACCGAACACCAGGCTTTTGATGACGCCATTGAGGATATCTTCGCGGAAATCCACGGCCGCCTTCATCTGGGACCAGAAGGAACCCTCGTCCACCCCGATGAGCACCACACCCACCAGATAGCCACCAAAGATCCCCATGGCGGAAAACAGGGCCGCCAGCAGGGGCATGGAGATCACCGCACCCCAGAAGCGGGGCGCCACCACCCGGGCAATGGGATCCACGGCCATCATCTCCATGGCGGCGATCTGTTCCGTGGCCTTCATCAGACCGATCTCGGCAGTGATGGCCGAGCCTGCCCGGCTGGCAAACAACAGGGCGGCCACCACAGGTCCCAGCTCCCGTACCAGGGAGAGAGAGACCAGGACGCCCAGGGCCTCTTCCGAGCCATAGGTCTGCAGGGTTTCATAGCCCTGCAGACCCAGCACCATGCCTACGAACAGTCCGGAGACCAGAATGATGATGAGGGAGAGCACACCGGCGCTATAGATCTCCCGGATGGTGAGCTGGACGCGACTGAAGCTTTGCCCGGAGTGCACCAGGGTGAGGAAAAAGAAGCGGGTGGCCATGCCCATGCGCCAGATGGAGTCGATGACCCGATGGCCGATACGACGCAAGCCGGCCTGTACGAAAGCCATCATGGACGCAACTCCAGATCATCGGCATAGGCCGGGGCCGGGTAATGGAAGGGGACCGGGCCGTCTTCCTCGCCATGTACGAACTGGTGCACGAAAGGCTCCCGGGAGGCCCGCAACTGCTCCGGGGTGCCTTCTGCCGCGATGACCCCCTCGGAGATGAAATAGACGTAGTCCACCATGCGCAGGGACTCCTGGATGTCATGGGTCACCACGATGGAGGTGATGCCCAGGGTATCCGTCAGGCGACGAATCAGGTTGCCCGTGATGCCCAGGGAGATGGGATCCAGACCGGCGAAGGGTTCGTCATACAGGATCAAGCGGGGCTCCAGGGCGATGGCCCGGGCCAGGGCCACCCGGCGGGCCATGCCCCCGGAGAGCTCGGAGGGCATCATGGCGTGAGCCCCACGCAAACCCACGGCATTCAGTTTCATGAATACCAGATCCTGGATCATCTCTTCCGGCAGGTCTGTATGTTCCCGCAGGGGAAAGGCCACATTGTCAAAAACGGACATGTCGGTGAACAACGCGCCAAACTGGAACAGCATGCCGATTTGCCGGCGCAGCCGGTAAAGCCCGGCGCTGTCGATGACCCCCATGTCCACGCCATCCACCTTGAGCAGACCCGTGGTGGGGCGCAGCGCCCCGCCGATGAGACGCAACAGGGTGGTCTTGCCCCCGCCGGAGATCCCCATGATGGCGATGACCTGACCCCGCCGGGCAGTGAGGTCGATGTCCTTCAACACCAGACGCTCGCCGTAGGCAAAAGACAGATCACGGATTTCGATCAGATTGTCCGACACTGGATGGCTTCTCGTTGTAGCGGCACGCATTCTACAGGGGCAACGCATGACGGGATATTCGGTGCACCACCCTAGCCCCCGGCGCCCAGCAGCTGCAGCAGGGTGCGCACCCGCTCCAGCTGGGCGATATCCCCATCCCGGCTGATCAGGAAACGGGATCCCGGCTGGGCTTGTTGCAGCTGCGCAGCCAGGGCCTTGAGCTCGTTTGTCGCATCGCACCAGAGGATGCGCGGGTCTGTCGCCGGCAGACACAGGGCCCTGTCCTGCAGTACAGACGGCACCGACTGCCCCACCTCCCCTTCCAGCAGGAAGAGAAAGCGATCATGGGTGTCCTCCGCCCATTGCCGCCATTCTGCCTGCCCCAGGCGTTGCCAGCGCGCGGCGGCCAGGAAGACACAGGAAAACTGGGTGTTGTAGTAGGTCAGGCGCCAGTCTTCCGGCATGTCGTCCGGGTAGAAGATCTCTGTCCATGTGGGCCATTCCCAGCCGGCAACCCCCAGAAGAACGAGTCTGTCCTCGGAATTCAGCGTTTCTTGCAAGCTTATGCTCCAGCGCACATGTTGCTGTTATGCAACGAAGTTCGAACCAATACCCTGGCAAGGCTAACAGTTTTTGCGAAGATTAGGACATACCGATATTCTGCGTGCACAACGAAATCGTTGCCCAAGCAGTAAAGAGCAGTAAGCCATAACCGTTGTCCATACACCGCCTCAATTAGGAGAAATAGTGATGAAAGTCAAAGTATTGATCGCCTCCATGCTGGTCGCCGCTGCGCCCCTTGCCTTTGCCAATGACGCCGCCCCCGCCCAGAACGTCCCCCAGACTCCCGAAGCCTGGCTGCAGCGCATGACCGACTTCACCAAGAACATGTCTGCCTACAAGGATCCCAAGGTATTCGTGCCCTGGTTGAACGCCGTGACCGAGCCCGGCTTCTACACCACCATGGGCAACCAGATGATGGATCCCGGCAACTGGCTGAACATGATGGTCTCCATGACCCAGCCTGGTGCTTACTCCAACTTCTCCCAGTGGGCCGACCCCAACATCTACATGAAGTGGCTGGCCGCCTCCCTGGACCCCAACTTCTACACCGCGGTCCTGACCCAACTCACCGATCCCGGCAAGCTGATGCGCTGGGCGATGTCTCCCCTGGATCCCAAGCTGTGGAACATGGCCCTGAACACCCTGAACCCCAACGTGTATCTGAAGTGGCTGATGTCGCCCCTGGATCCCCGCGCCCTGCAGCTGATGATGGCGCCGGTGAACCCCAACCTGTACATGGGCTGGCTGGGTGCTTCCCTGAACCCCGCTTCTTATGGTGACATGTGGAAGGGCTTCCTGACCTACCCGGTGCAGGGTGCCACCGCTCCCACCGCCAGCCCCTACGGCACGTTCAACATCTTTGACCCCAACACCCTGAGCCAGTTCTTCCAGGTACCGGGCGTCACCCCCAGTGTTGCTCCTGCCGCTGGCGCTCAGCAGCCCTACCTCTTCAACCCCTTCGATCCCAACACCTGGAGCCAGATCTTCCCGGTACCGGCCGCTCCCGCTGCTGCCCCTGCTGGCAACTAAGCAAGAGGGATCACCCTGAAAAACGGCTGCCGCGGCAGCCGTTTTTTTTGTCTGGAGTAAGGCGATTACGGCGAAAACGCGGGGGGCAGGATTACTCCCTACTCCCGTCGCCAGCTGCTGCCCTGGGGGCCGTCCTCCAGCAGGATGCCTGCTGCCTTCAACTCCTCGCGTATGCCATCGGCACGTTTGAAGTCCTTATCTTTGCGTGCCTCCAGCCGCTCCTGGAGCAAGGCCTCGATACGCGCATCCGTATAGACCTCTGCCTGGGCCGGGGTCGCACCGGTGTCGCTGGAGGCCCGCTTGCCACGCAGAAAGTCTTCCGCTGGCCGATCCAGCAAAGCCAGTATCCCAGCCAGGGCTTTGAGCTGCCCGGCCAGGACGGAGGCCTGGGCCAGCCCTGATTGACGGGCCCGGTTCAGCTCCCCGGTCAGGTCGAACAACACCGCCAGGGCCTCCGGGGTATTGAAGTCATCGTCCATGGCCATCTTGAAACGGGCGGCATGGCGGGCTGACCAATCGATGGGGGTCTGGGTTACCTGGATGCCGCGCAGGGCGGTATACAGCCGGGTCAGGGCGGCCTTGGCGTCGTCCAGATGCTGATCGGAATAGTTCAGGGGGCTGCGGTAATGGGCGCGCAGGATGAAAAAACGCACCACCTCGGCGTCATATTTCTGCAACACCTCGCGGATGGTGAAGAAGTTGCCCAGGCTCTTGGACATCTTCTCGTCATCCACCCGTACAAAGCCGTTGTGCAGCCAGTAGTTGACGAACTTGCAGCCATGGGCCCCCTCGGACTGGGCGATCTCGTTCTCGTGGTGGGGAAACTGCAGGTCCTGGCCACCGCCATGGATGTCGAAGCGGGGCCCCAGGAGGTGGGAGCCCATGGCAGAGCACTCGATATGCCAGCCCGGCCGCCCCGGTCCCCAGGGGGAAGGCCAGGCGGGTTCCCCCGACTTGGCCGCCTTCCACAACACGAAATCCATGGGATCCCGTTTGTGGGGATCCACCTCCACCCGCTCCCCGGCGCGCAGGTCCTCCAGGGATTTGCCCGAGAGCTGGCCATATGCGGGAAAGGTCTCCACGGCGTAATAGACATCGCCGTTTGCCGCAGCATAGGCATGGCCCCGATCGATGAGGGTCTGGATCATGGTGAGCATCTTGCCCACGTACTCCGTGGCCCGGGGTTCATGGTCCGGTGGCAGCACCCCCAGGGCGGCGCTGTCCGCGTGCATGGCATCGATGAAACGCTGGGTCAGGGTGGTGAAGGGCTCGTCGTTCTCCAGGGCCCGCTTGATGATCTTGTCGTCGATGTCCGTGATGTTGCGCACGTAGGTCACGTCGTAGCCACTGGCCCGCAGCCAGCGGGTGATCATGTCGAACACCACCAGTACCCGGGCATGGCCCAGATGGCAGTAGTCATACACCGTCATGCCACAGACATACATGCGCACCTTGCCGGGTTCCAGAGGGGTGAAGCCCTGTTTCTGCCGGGCCAGGCTGTTGTGGACGGTCAGCATGCTGTCACTTTGCCAGGGCTTACTTGCTCCAGGTGTCCTTCAGGCTCACGGTACGATTGAACACGGGCCTGCTGCCCGGCACATGGTCGAAACGATCGGCGCAGAAATAGCCCAGGCGCTCGAACTGGTAACGCTCCTCCGGCCGGGAGCCGACGATCACGGGCTCCACCCAGGCCTGGACCACCTGCAGGGAATCCGGGTTGATGAAGTCCACGAAATCCCGATCCTTGTAGCCATCCGGCACCGGATCGGTGAACAGGCGGTCATAGAGCCGCACCTCCGCCGCCACGGCATGGGCCGCGGCCAGCCAATGGATGACCCCCTTCACCTTGCGACCCTGGGGATTGCGCCCCAGGGTGTCGTGGTCGATGCTGCAGCGTAGTTCCACCACCTGGCCAGCCCCATCCCGCACCACCTCGTCACATCTGATGACGTAGGAATAGCGCAGACGTACTTCTCCGCCCGGTGTCAGGCGTTGCCAGCCGGGAGGGGGCTCCAGGGCAAAATCGTCCTGTTCGATCCAGATCTCCCGGCTGATGGGCAC
>CAZVNY010000057.1:0-9391 GCA_964628785.1 uncultured Thiobacillus sp. | reverse complement strand
GGCCTCGTCCACCAGGTCGATGGCCTTGTCCGGCAGGAAGCGGTCGGTGATGTAGCGGTGGGACAGCTCCGCGGCGGCGACGATGGCCGGGTCGGTGATGTCCACGCCGTGGTGCAGTTCGTACTTCTCCTGCAGGCCGCGCAGGATGGCGATGGTGTCTTCCACCGTGGGCTCTTCCACCAGCACCTTCTGGAAGCGCCGCTCCAGGGCGGCATCCTTTTCGATGTACTTGCGGTATTCATCCAGGGTGGTGGCGCCCACACAATGCAACTCCCCCCGGGCCAGGGCGGGTTTCAGCATGTTGCCAGCGTCCATGGCACCCTCGGCCTTGCCGGCCCCCACCATGGTGTGCAGCTCGTCGATGAACAGGATGATGCGACCTTCGTCCTGGCTCACCTCCTTGAGTACCGCCTTCAGGCGCTCCTCGAATTCACCCCGGTACTTGGCGCCGGCCAGCAGCCCGGCCATGTCCAGCACCAGCACCCGCTTGCCCTTCAGGGACTCGGGCACTTCGCCATTGATGATGCGCTGGGCCAGGCCCTCGACGATGGCGGTCTTGCCCACACCGGGCTCGCCGATGAGCACCGGGTTGTTCTTGGTGCGCCGCTGCAGCACCTGCACGGTGCGGCGGATCTCGTCGTCCCGACCGATGACCGGGTCCAGCTTGCCCTGGCGGGCCCGCTCGGTGAGATCCAGGGTGTACTTGGCCAGGGCCTGGCGCTGGCCTTCCGCCTCCTGGCTGTCCACCGCCTCCCCCCCCCGCACCTCGTCGATGGCCGCTTCCAGGGCCTTGCGGGCGGCGCCGTTCTCCTTCAGCAGACGTCCCGCCTCGCCCCTGTCGTCCACCACCGCCAGCAGGAAGAGCTCGCTGGCGATGTACTGGTCACCCCGCTTCGTGGCCTCCTTGTCGGTGAGGTTGAACAGGTTGATGAGCTCCTTGGAGGGCTGGATCTCCCCCCCGGTGCCTTCCACCTTGGGCAGGCGGCTCATGGCCGTCTGCAGACCCGCGACCAGGGAAGGCAGACGCACCCCCGCCTTCTGCAGGATGGGCCGGGCCGAACCGCCTTCCTGGTTGAGCAGGGCGGTCAGCATGTGCACCGGCTCGATATAGGGGTTGTCGTTACCCAGGGCCAGGCTCTGGGCATCCTGGATGGCGGATTGGAACGGGGTGGTGAGCTTGTCGAAGCGCATGGCGGACTCCCTAACTGGATGACTGAATCCAAAATGGGGAAATTGGCCCTGATTTCAACCCAGATTGTTCATTAGGCGGGTAAGGGCATCAGAAAGCCTCCATAACGTTCATGGCGATTCACCACCGCGGAACATGCAACGGCGAACCGCCTTGCACGTTTCCCTCTCCCTGCCCTCTTTCGCAAGCGAAAGAGGGGGAAAATCCCGCTACGCACGAGTTTCACGTTAACAAATACCGCAGAGAGGATCGCAATGGGAGAATCCCCAGGGTGATTTCCCCGGGCACCATCTCTTTCTACACTGCCTAAATCCATCAGCCCATGTCCGTGCCACGCTCCTCCCTGTCAAGGTCCAATGCCGCCATGTCCAAGTCTCATCCACTGTCCTTCTGGATCTGCCGGCGACTGCTGGCGGGTACGCTGCTTGCCTGTATCCTGGCCAGCACCACCGCCTGTTCTGCCCCGCCCGCCATGTCCCAAGCCCAGGCCCGGGTCCTCATTGCCTTCCACACAGACGTATTGGGCGACGATCCCGTCCTGCTGGCCCGCCTGGAACGGCTGGCCGGCATCAGCATGCGTCATGCCGCGGTCGTGTCCGGCAAACTGCACGCCTACGAGCTCTTCTGCGCCTCCCGGGATCCGGGCTGCGAGCAGGCCATGCAGGCCTTGCAGACGGATGCGGCCATCCGGGACATCAGCCTGGATGAGATGCGTCAAACTCGAGAGGAGCCAAAGCCATGAAACCCCGTCTGTCCACCCTCCTGGGCCTTCTCGCTGCCTGCAGTCTCGCCGCCATACCGGTTGCGGCACATGAAGCGGAAGAAGGCCGGGTGATCGTGAAATACCGCAGCACGGCTCATGCCGGGCAGGCACAGCAGCATGCCGATCACGCCACCCGCCTGGGCCAACGCCTGGGCCTGAAGTTGCGCCATGGCCGCGAAATCAATGCCCGTACCCAGGTGCTGTTCGGGCATGGTGTGTCCTCGGAGGAACTGGCCGCCCGCCTCGGCCGTGATGCGGACGTGGAATACGCGGCACCGGACCGGCTGCGCACCATCCAGGCCCTGCCCAATGACCCCCTGTTTGCACAGCAGTGGTATCTGCAGGCAGGCCAGCCTGCGGCGATCCGGGCCACCAGCGCCTGGGACCAGACCACGGGTAATGCCGCTGTGGTGGTGGCGGTACTGGATACCGGGGTGCGTTACGAGCACCCGGACCTGACCGCCAAGCTGTTGCCCGGTTACGACTTCGTGGCCAATGCCGCCAACGCCGGTGACGGGGATGGGCGGGATGCGGATGCCAGCGATCCGGGGGATTTCATCTCCCAGGACGATCTGGACAGCGCTGCCTTCCGGGCCGTGTGCGGCAGCAGCCAGAGCCTGCGAAGCAGCAGCTGGCATGGTTCCAAGGTATCCGGCATCGTGGCCGCCGCCAGCAACAACGGCAATGGCATTGCCGGCACCAGCTGGGGGGCCCGCATCCTGCCGGTCCGGGTGTTGGGCAAATGTGGCGGCTATGACTCGGACATCATCGCCGGCATGCGCTGGGCTGCCGGTCTGTCGGTGCCGGGGATACCGGCCAATGCCAACCCGGCGCGCATCCTCAACCTGAGCCTGGGTGGCGGCGGCAGCTGCACCAGCGCCTACCGTGACACCATTGCCGAACTGACCCAGCGCAAGGTCCTGGTGGTCACCGTGGCCGGCAATGAAACCGGGCCGGTGAACACCCCGGGCAACTGTGCCGGCGTGCTCACCGTGGCCGGCGTGCGCCATGTGGGCACCAAGGTGGGCTACAGCAGCATGGGACCCCAGGTGGCCATCAGCGCACCGGCGGGCAATTGCGTGAACATCGGTGGCAACTGCGACTATTTCATCGCCACCACCACCAACCTGGGCAGCAGCACACCGACTGGCAACGGCTATACCAGCAGCACGGATAGCCGCATCAGCGTGGGCACCAGTTTTTCCGCACCCCAGACTGCCGGTGTCGCCGCACTCATGCTCTCCGTCAACCCGGCCCTCGAGCCCGCCGAGATCATCAAGCGCATCAAGGCCTCCGCCCGCAGCTTTCCCCAGGACCCCGCCCTGCCCATCTGCCCTGCGGTCAGCAACACGGGAGACAACACCGGTCAGTGCAACTGCACCATCAGCACCTGTGGCGCTGGTCTGCTGTATGCCCCGGGGGCGGTCAGCGCCGCCCTGGCGCCGGCCGTGGTCATCCGCACCCTGGACCCCCTGGTGGCAGGCACCACCATCGCCCTGGATGGCAGCGACAGCCAGGCCGCCAGCGGCCGCAACATCGTGGCCTGGCAGTGGGCTCTGGTTTCAGCCCCGGCGGGTGCCGCCCTCACCGCATTCAACAGTGCCGGCTCGGGCCTGCAGACCACCACTGCCGGCAGCTATACCCTCGCCCTCACCGTCACCGACGACCTGGGCGCCAGCAGCACGGCGCAAATCACCCTGAGCGTGGGCAGCGTCCCGGGTGGAGGCGGCGGCAGTCCGGGTAGCGGGGGTGGAAGTAGTGGCGGCGGCGGCGGGGGCGCCCTGGATGGCTCCGCCTTCCTGGGACTGATGGGGATGCTGACCCTGGCCTATCTCGGCGGGCGCAGGAGGCCCCGGATCAGCCCCCAAAGCCCCCCGGCCAGATAGCCGTACAAATGCGCCGGCGTGGCCTGGGGAATGCCCAGCCAGCCGGTGCCGCCCACCGGCACATCCAGGCCAAGGAGCGTTTTGCCGAGTCCCAGCACGAACAGGCTGGCGGCAAGCCAGGCCAGGGCTTCATGCCCGGGGGCTGTCCGGCGGCGCAGAACCAGTGTCAGGCACATCCAGGCAAAGAGCCCATGCAACAGGCCGGAGAGGCCCACATACCAGTGTATGGGCCAGGGTCCATGGAGCAGGCCCAGATCGACGCCCAGCAAGGACACCAGGACGGCCGCCGGCATGGCTTTGCCCAGGCCCAGGCGGTCACAACTCCAGCCCAGCAGGACCAAGGCCACGCCGTTGGCGAGCAGATGGCCGCTGTTCAGGTGGACGAAATGGCCGCTGAATAGCCGCCAGGCCGAGGACATCCCACCTCCGGCCTGCCAGCCCAGGCTCTCCACCGGCATTGCGGGCAGCAGGCTGGCAGCGGCTGCCAGACCTGCCATCAGCAAGGCGGTGAGCAGACCCGGGCTGGACCTGGGCCGACAGCAAGTGGCTGTGCTGTGCGGTTCTGGCATAAAAGTGGCTGTGCTGGCGGATTTCAGTGGGTCATCGCTATATTGCCGGATGCCGATTTGCCGCCCTCGCAAATGGCTGGGAATGGCATGAAGATTCCTCACTGCGTCCGGAATGGCAAGCCTGGCTGCGGCCAAAGCGTTGTCTTCGTCAACCCCTGGTCCTCATCGGTTGATGACTGCCAGCAGTTGGCAGCATATAACCCTTGCTGGCATAAAATGACCAAAACCGGAGACCCGCATGCTGCCCCCCATGGAAGAAATCCAGCGCAACGTCCATGCCGCCCTGGCCGAGGATCTGGGCCCGGGTTTCGTGCCGGGGGATGCAGGGACCAAGCAGGATCTCACGGCCCGGCTGATACCCGCCGACAGCCAATCCCGGGCCCGGGTGATCACCCGGGAGGACGCCATCCTGGCAGGCCGGGCCTGGTTCGATGCCTGCTTCCACCTCCTGGACACCCGGGTGCGGCTCCACTGGCATGCGCAGGATGGGGATGCCGTCCGGGCCGGTCAGCCCCTTTGCGAGATCCAGGGGCCGGCCCGGATCCTGCTCACGGCGGAGCGCCCGGGACTCAACTTCCTGCAGACCCTGTCCGGCGTGGCCACCCAGACCCGGCGCCATGTGGAGCGGGTGGCGGGCACCCGGGCCAGAATCTACGACACCCGCAAGACCCTGCCGGGGCTGCGCCTGGCCCTGAAATACGCGGTCAGGTGTGGGGGCGGGGAGAACCAGCGTATCGGGCTCTACGACGGCATCCTCATCAAGGAGAACCACATCGCTGCCGCCGGGGGGATAGCCCCTGCCCTGGACGCGGCCCATAAGCTGGCGGCACGACAGAACGGCGGGCATCCCCCGGGCAGTGGGCCGGTTTCGGTGCAAATCGAGGTGGAGAACCTGGAGCAGTTGGCAGAGGCCCTGGATGCCGGCGCCCGCCTGATCCTGCTGGACAATTTCACGCTCGCGCAGATGCGCGAGGCCGTGGCCCTCACCGCCGGTCGCGCCCAGCTGGAGGCATCCGGGGGGATCCATCTGGACAATCTGCGCCAGATCGCGGAAACCGGCGTGGATCGCATATCCATCGGCGCCCTCACCAAGCATGTCCAGGCCGTGGACCTGTCCATGCGCTTTCTCCAGGAAGGCCCGGCGGCCTTTTGAAGTCCGTGCCCCGTCAGGTCTGTCCGGACCCTGCGTCTCCGGACTGCCCACCCTGTTCCATGTCCTGTTCCATGTCCTGAACTGTATCCAGCCCGGCTTCCCTGGACGCTACGTCAGTATCCTGGGTGCGCGCAGTCTCCTCCAGACGCGCCTGGCGACGTTTGTCCTGTTCCACCCGGGGCCGAAACCGGGGCGTGCGTACCGCCTTGGCCACCGGGTTGCGGGGCCGCCGAGGTGGCCCCGAAGCGCGCTTGCCGCCCCCCATTTCAGTCCCGCTTGTACATGTCCTCGAAGCGGACGATGTCGTCCTCCCCCAGATAGCTGCCCGACTGGACCTCGATGAGGTGCAGGGGGAGCTTGCCCGGATTGTCCAGGCGGTGGGTGGAACCCAGGGGGATGTAGGTGGACTGGTTCTCCGACAGGATCATGACCTTGTCATCGCAGGTCACCCGGGCGGTGCCGGATACCACCACCCAATGTTCGGCGCGGTGATGGTGCATCTGCAGGGAGAGCTTCTCGCCGGGTTTCACCATGATGCGCTTGACCTGGAAGCGCTCCCCCGTATCGATGCCCTCGTACCAGCCCCAGGGGCGGTACACCCGGGTGTGCAGTTCGCATTCGCTGCGACCGTTGCGCTTCAGGTATTCCACCACCTGCTTGACGTCCTGGGCCCGGTGGCGATTCGCCACCAGCACTGCATCCGGGGTCTCCACGATGATCAGGTCCTGCACGCCGATGGCGGCCACCATGCGGGACTCGGCCCGTATCAGGCTGTCCTGCACGCCATCCAGATAGACGTCGCCGCGCTGCACGTTGCCGGCGGCATCCTTGTCGCCCACCCCCCACAGGGCGGACCAGGACCCGATATCGTTCCAGCCCATGCGCACCGGGACCACGGCGGCATGGGCGGTACGCTCCATCACCGCATAGTCGATGGAATCGGCCGGACTGGCTGCGAAGGCATCCTTGCCCAGGCGGCAGAAGTCCAGGTCATGCACGCCGGTATCCAGGGCCGCCCTGCAGGCCCGGAGGATGTCCGGCTGATGTCTTTCCAGTTCCTCGACAAACTGGCTGCAGCGGAACAGGAACATGCCGCTGTTCCAGAAATAATCTCCTCCGGCCAGGAAGCCCTCGGCCTTGTCCCGGGTCGGTTTCTCCACGAAGCGGGCCACGCGATACACCCCGTCAGGCCCCAGGGCCTCACCCTGCTGGATGTAGCCATACCCGGTCTCCGGGGCATGGGGGACGATGCCGAAGGTGGCCAGATAGCCGGCGGCCACGGCCTGCAGGCCCGTGACGATGGCCCTGTGCAAGGCGGCCACGTCCTGGATCAGGTGATCCGCCGGCAGCAGCAGCATGACCGCCTCGGCGTCCTGTTGCAGCAGGTGCAGGGCGGCCACGGCGGCGGCGGGGGCGGTATTGCGCCCCACGGGTTCCAGAAAGATGTTCGGGGCCTTTACCCCGATCTCCCGCAACTGTTCGGCGATGAGAAAGCGGTGATCGTCGTTACACACCACCAGTGGCGGACCCATATCCGGTACACCGTTCAGGCGCAACACCGTGTCCTGCACCATGGTGCGCTCCCCCGCCAGGGCGAGAAGCTGTTTGGGCAGTGCGGCCCGGGACATGGGCCAGAGACGGGTGCCGGATCCACCGGACAGGATGACGGGATAGAGTTTCATGAGGGAAAAGGCAGAGTGGATGTGTAAGGCTTATTCGGCCGGGTCCAGACAGAGCTTGAGGGCATCATGCCAATGGGGCAGGCGCAGACCGAACACCCGAGCCAGCTTGTCGTTGTCCAGGCGGGAGTTGCGCGGGCGTTGTGCCGGGGTGGGATAGGCCTCGCTGGGGATGGGCAGCAGACGGGGCGGCGCGTCCAGACCCTCCAGCTCCAGGATGGCCCGGGCAAAGCCATGCCAGGAGGTCTCCCCCCCATTGCTCATGTGGTACACGCCCCAGGGCTGGGGCCTGTCCGCCCCCCGGGAAGGAGACAGCAGCTGGGCCAGGATCTGGGCCGTGGCCTCCGCCAGATGGCGGCACCAGGTAGGGGCCCCCACCTGATCGTCCACGATCTTCAGCTCCGGGCGCTCGCGCATCAGCCGCCGCATGGTGAGGAGGAAGTTGGCCCCCCGGGTCCCATACACCCAGGAGGTGCGCAGGATGAGATGCCGGCAGCCGCTGGCGATGATGGCCTGCTCGCCGGCCAGCTTGCTGGCGCCATAGACATTCAGAGGGCCCGTGGGGGCCTCTTCCCGCCAGGGCTGGGTGCCACTGCCATCGAAGACATAGTCCGTGGAAAAGTGCAGCAACAAGGCGCCGGATTTCGCTGCCGCCGCCGCCAGGATGCCAGGGGCCCGGGCATTCACCTGGTAGGCCCGTTCCGCATCCTGCTCCGCCTTGTCCACGGCGGTATAGGCGGCCGGGTTGACGATGATCCGGGGTTGCACCGCCTCCAGCACCCGCTGCATGGCATGCGGGTCCGTCATATCCATGGTGCGGGAATCCACGCCCACCACCTGCCCCAGGGTGGACAGGCTGCGCTGCAGCTCCCAGCCCACCTGGCCCTTGATTCCGGTGAGCAGGATCCTGGGCAAGGGGTTGCGGGTGTCGGTTATCACGGATAGACCTCCGCATCCCTGAGCCGGGGCTGGGCCTGGTCTTTCAGCGAAAGGGTGGGTGGGCCTTCCAGAGGCCATTGCACGGCGATATCCGGGTCATCCCAGCGCACACCCCGATCCCATTCCGGGGCGTAATAGGCCGTGGCCTTGTAGAGAAAGTCCGCCGTATCCGAGAGCACCAGGAAGCCGTGGCCAAAGCCCGGTGGTATCCAGAGCATGCGATGGTTTTCCGCCGAGAGCTCCACCCCGGTCCATTTCCCGAAGTGGGGTGAGGCGCGACGCAGGTCCACGGCGACGTCGAACACCCTGCCCTGGGTGACCCGCACCAGCTTGCCCTGGGGCTGTTGCAGTTGATAGTGGAGGCCCCGCAGCACGCCCCTGCCGGAGCGGGAATGGTTGTCCTGCACGAAGTCCAGGTCCAGGCCCAGCTCGGCAAAGGCCCTGCGGTTCCAGGATTCCAGAAAAAAGCCCCGGGCGTCGCCGAAGACCCCGGGTTCGATGATGCACACGCCGGGGAGCTGGGTTTCGATCAGTTTCATGTTTGGGAGGTGGGGAATGGGTGGTGGAAAGCGCATGCTGGACAGGGGTGTTGCCTGTCCCGATACCCTCTTGCCCTTCAGAATACCTGCTCGCCCAGGATGGCCAGCAGGTACTGGCCATAGGCGTTCTTCTTCAGGGGGTCCGCCAGACGACGGACCTGTTCCGCGTCGATGTAGCCCCGGCGATAGGCGATCTCTTCCGGGCAGGCGATCTTCAGGCCCTGGCGTTTTTCGATGGTCTGGATGAACAGTCCGGCCTCCAGCAAGGATTCATGGGTGCCCGTATCCAGCCAGGCATGGCCCCGGCCCATGATGGACACATTGAGCTCCCCCCAGTCCAGATAGCGGCGGTTCACATCGGTGATC
Source organism: uncultured Thiobacillus sp. (assembly GCA_964628785.1). Lineage (GTDB taxonomy): Bacteria > Pseudomonadota > Gammaproteobacteria > Burkholderiales > Thiobacillaceae > PFJX01. Next base: position 308 of record CAZVNY010000057.1, on the reverse strand, counting down.
TCCAGCTCACCCCGGGGTGAGGGCTGCAGATGCCTGGCCACTTCCACCACCCGGTTGTCGTAGAAATACAGGCCGGTGACGGCGTAGTGGGACTTGGGGTGGGTGGGTTTCTCCTCCAGGCTCACTGCCCGGCCCCCGGCATCGAACTCCACCACACCGTAGCGTTCCGGGTCATGCACCCGGTAGGCGAACACCGTGGCGCCCTGGACGCGCGCATTGGCCCCTTCCAGGTCCTGGGCCATGTCGTGACCGTAGAAGATGTTGTCCCCCAGCACCAGGGCACTGGGCCGATTGCCAATGAAATCCGC
>CAZVNY010000056.1:0-9846 GCA_964628785.1 uncultured Thiobacillus sp. | reverse complement strand
CCCGAGCCTCATCCAAGAGGTGGAAGGTGCCCACCACGTTGGTCTGGATGAAGTCCTCAGGGCCGTGGATGGAGCGGTCCACATGGGACTCGGCGGCGAAGTTGACGATGGCCCGGGGCTTGTGCAGGGCCAGGAGCTTGCCCACCAGCTCCCGGTCACCAATGTCCCCCTTGATGAAGATGTGGCGCGGGTCGTCCTTGAGGTCTTCCAAGTTCTCCAGGTTGCCCGCGTAGGTGAGCTTGTCCAGGTTGAGGACCGGCTCATCCTCATGTCGCAGCCAATCCAGGACGAAGTTGGCGCCGATGAAGCCCGCGCCGCCGGTAACCAGGATCATGTCGTGCTCCTCTCATAACCATTGGGATTCATGGACTGCCAGCGCCAGGCGTCGGCGCACATGGCCTCCAGGCCGCGCTCGGCGCGCCAGCCCAGCTCTGCCAGGGCCTTGGCCGGATCGGCCCAGCACTGGGCCACGTCCCCCGCACGTCGGGGTACGATGCGATAGGCCACGGACCGGCCGGAGGCCTGCTCCATGGCCCGCACCATGTCCAGCACGCTGTAGCCCTGGCCGGTACCCAGGTTCCAGATGCCCACCCCCGGGCCCTGCATGAGCTTTTCCAGGGCCTTCACGTGGCCCCGGGCCAGATCCACCACGTGGATGTAATCCCGTACACCGGTGCCATCCGGGGTGGGGTAGTCGTTGCCGAAGACGTTCAGGTATTCCCGCCGGCCCACCACCACCTGGGTGATATAGGGCATCAGGTTGTTGGGAATGCCCTGGGGATCCTCGCCGATGCGGCCGCTCTCGTGGGCCCCCACCGGATTGAAGTAGCGCAACAAGGCCACGCACCAGGAGGGATCGGCCAGGGCCAGGTCCTGCAGGATGCGCTCGATGAACAGCTTGCTGGTGCCATAGGGGTTGGTGGTGCCGCCCACGGGAAAATCCTCCCGGATGGGCACACTGGCGGGGTCACCATAGACCGTGGCGGAGGAACTGAAGACGATGGTCTTCACCCCGGCAGCCTGCATGGCGGCGAACAGGGTGAGGCTGCCGTTGATGTTGTTGTCGTAGTAGAGCAAGGGTTTTTCCACGGATTCACCCACTGCCTTGAGCCCAGCGAAATGGATCACCGCATCGATGTCGTGACGCCGGAACAGGGCATCCAGGGCGGAACGGTCCCGGATATCGCCCTCGATGAAGACCAGTTCCCGGCCGCTGAGCTGCTGTACCCGCCGCAGGGCTTCCGGACTGCTGTTGCAGAGGTTGTCCAGCACCACCACGTCATAGCCTGCCTGGAGGAATTCCAGACAGGCATGGGAGCCGATATAGCCCGCGCCGCCGGTGACCAGGATGGTTTTCATATTTGCTTGCTCCCGTGATTGCTGTGCTACGCCCTCGCCTGACTGGCTGGCCGGATCCCGACCCGAGGCGCAGTCCTTTGTTCAGTCGAATACTACCGTCTTGTTGCCGTAGACCAGGATGCGGTTATCGATGTGCCATTTCACCGCCCGCGACAGCACCACCTTCTCCAGGTCGGCCCCCTTCTGCACCAGGTCCTGCAGATCGTCCCGGTGGCTGATGCGGGTCACGTCCTGCTCGATGATGGGACCATCGTCCAGCACCTCAGTGACGTAATGACTGGTGGCGCCGATGAGTTTCACGCCTCGCTCGAAGGCCCGCTGGTAGGGCTTGGCGCCATGGAAGGCGGGCAGGAAGGAATGGTGGATATTGATGATGCGGTCGGGGTAATGGCGGATGAAATCCGGGGAAATCACCTGCATGTAGCGTGCAAGGACGATGAAATCCACATGATGGGCGGCCAGCAGGGCCCGCTGCTGGGCCTCGGCCTCCGGCTTGTTGTCCTTGTTTACCGGGATGTGCTGAAAGGGGATGCGATAGGCCTCGGCCAGCCAGTGGGTGTCCGGGTGATTGCTGACGATGAGGGGAATGTCGCAGTACAGCTCGCCGGCATGCTGGCGATAGAGCAGGTCTGCCAGGCAGTGGTCGAACCTGGAGACGAAGATGGCCATGCGGGGTTTGACACTGGCCAGGGCCAGGCGCCAGGCCATGCGGTGCTCCGCCGCCACGGGGGCAAAGGCCTCGGCAAACTTGTGCAGCCCCAGGGCAAAGCCCTCCAGGGCCCATTCCACCCGCATGAGGAAGAGGCCCGCCTCGCTGTCCTGGTGCTGGTCGGCGTGCAGGATGTTGGCGTCGTGGGCCAGCAGAAAGTTGGCGATGGCCGCCACCAGCCCCTTTTTGTCGGGGCAGGCAATGAGCAGGACGGCGGTGTTGCGCATGGTCTGGGTTTTTCGCAAAGCCGTAATCATAGCAAGGCCCGGATCCGGAGCCCTGGCCGGCAGCGGGTTTTTCCATTTTTCCGGCCCCGCCGCCAAACCCCGACCCAGTCTGAATATTCCATGTGCGCTAATGCGAACGGCTCAAGACGGCAGGCCGGGTTACATGCGCAAATGACGGGGTCCCGCGCCCTCCCCCACGCCAGCACCCCCCTGACGGACACGGATGCGGGGGAGACGCCGCGAAACTTCGCCGTCAAGCCCGTTTCTTCTTCCCGGCCGCCGCCCAGCCCTGCTCGCCAGGCAAGCGCGGTGAATTTCGAGATTCGCTGTGGGTCGTTTACGCTGCAACACTTCATTCTTGAGGAGACCATCATGTCCAGCCAGATTGCCAGAACCATCCTCCCCAGCCTGGCCGCCATCATCAGCGCCCTGACGCTGGCCGTCACCCTGCCAGCCACGGCCAGGGCAGCACCGCCGACAGCAGGTGCCGAGGTTCAGGTCAAGACCGTCTATCACATCAACGATTCCAGCCGCGCCCGCATGGTCATGCGCAACATGGAAAGCCATCTCAACGCCGACCCCAAGGCCAAGCTCGTGCTGGTGTCCCATGCCAACGGCATCGATTTCCTGCTGGATGGCGCCAAGGACGACAAGGGCAAATATGCGCCCCAGGTGGCCGGTCTGGTGGAGCGCGGCGTGGACTTCCGGGTATGCCGCAACACCCTGGCGGGACGCAACCTGAGCGATGATGCCGTGACCATGGAGGCCAGCGTGGTGCCCTCCGGCGTGGCCGAGATCGGCCGCTTGCAGAGCCGGGAAGGCTACGGCTATCTGAAACCCTGAGTACCCGCCCCCTCAGCCCCCGGGCCGGGGCCGGATCTTGTCCACGCAGGGCAGCTCAATGGCCAGCACCGCCTGACGCACCGCTTCGATGGCCCGGGGCCGGGGAAAGTTTTTTCGCCAGGCAATGGCGACCTGACGGCTGGGTGGCATGCCCCGGAAGGGGCGCATGGCAATGAGCGCGTCACTGGCGCTGTGGGCTCGGGCGGCCGTGCAGGGCAGCACCGTCATGCCCACACCGCTGGCCACCATCTGGCGGATGGTCTCCAGGGAGCTGCTCTCCAGGGTCTTGGCCAGGCCGCTGGCAGAGCGGTTGAGGGCCGGACAGGCCTGCAGGACCTGATCCCGAAAGCAGTGGCCACTGCCCAGGAGCAACAGGTTCTCTCTTTCCAGCGCCTCGGTGGCAATATGCCTTTTCCTGCGCCAGGGGTGCTCGGCCGGCAAGGCCACGAGAAAAGGCTCGTCGTACAGGGGCAACGCCAGCAGGCCGGATTCCTCCACCGGCGTGGCGATGATCATGGCATCCAGCTCGCCCCGACGCAGCTTCTCCGTCAGCACCCGGGTGTAGTTCTCTTCCAGCAGCAAGGGCATCTGGGGTGCCAGGCCGTGCAGGGCGGGAATGAGGTGCGGCAGCAGGTAGGGCGCAATGGTGTAGATGGCCCCCAGACGCAGGGGGCCCACCAGATCGTCCCGGGCGCCGGCAGCAAGATCCTTGATGTCCTCCACCAGCTCGAAGATACGGGCGGCCTGTTCCGCCACCCGCTCCCCGGCCGGGGTCACCGCCACCTCGCCGCCGCCACCCCGCTCGAACAGCAAGACCCCCAGCTCATCCTCCAGCTTCTTGATGGCCACGGAGAGGGTGGGCTGGGCCACATGGCAGGCCTCGGCAGCACGGCCGAAATGACGCTGGCGTGCCACGGCCAGGACATAACGCAGTTCGGTGAGGGTCATGAATAGCCCATGACTATGGGTATGCGTCCATACATATAACGGGTCAATTATAAGCCCGATGGATCAGCTGGCCAGCCCATCTCTCCCGAAACATCCGCTGGCGAGGTGCCCGCCAGCAGCCGCGACAGCCAGGCCAATCCCGGCGGGCAACGGTTGTCAGTGCAGGACATGGCGTTTAAGGTTAGCCCCTTCGTCACGGCATCAGCGTCCGCCAGGGCGCGATGGCCATGTATCTGTGCCTGTATTCGCGCTACCCGCGTCCCCGACCCGGGTGGGAGGAATGGCCCATGCAGCAACTGACTCAGCAAGACGACGACCTTCTGCAACCCGATTTCCGACCACCGGAACCCCCGGCGGTGCTGCGCGAACTGGCGGCCATGGCTGGCCTGCGCTTCAATGGCCAAGCCCCCTGGGACATTCAGGTGCGGGATCCCGCCGTGTATCGCCAGATCCTGGCCCGGGGCTCCCTGGGGTTCGGCGAGAGCTACATGGACGGCCTGTGGGACAGCCCCCAGCTGGACGAGCTGTTCCACCGCCTGCTGCGCAGCGACATCGACAGGAAACTGGTGGGCATGGCCCGGCTGCGCCTGCTGATGGAGAGCCTGCGCCACCGTCTGCTCAACCTGCAATCCGAGGCTCGCGCCTTCCACGTGGGGGAGCGGCATTACGACATCGGCAACGATGTCTTCGCAGCCATGCTGGACTCCAGCATGAGCTATTCCTGCGGCTACTGGGCCCAGGCCGACAGTCTGGAACAGGCCCAGCAGGCCAAGCTGGATCTGATCTGCCGCAAGCTGGAACTCGAGCCCGGCGAACATCTGCTGGAAATCGGCTGTGGCTGGGGGGGGCTGGCCCGCCATGCGGCTGCCCACTACGGGGTGAAGGTCACCGGCATCACCGTATCCAGGGAGCAGCGCAGCCTGGCCCTGGAACGTTGCCAGGGACTGCCCATCGACATCGAACTCATGGATTACTGCGCCATCCAGGGCAGTTATGACAAGGCCGTCTCCGTGGGCATGTTCGAACACGTGGGGCGCAAGAATTACCCGGTCTACTTCGATACCGTGCAGCGCGTGCTGAAGGACGATGGTCTGTTTCTTCTGCACACCATCGGGAGTTACCTCACCACCAGCCATGTGGATCCCTGGATCGACCGCTACATCTTCCCCAACGGCAAGCTCCCCTCGGCGGCAGAGCTGGCAAGTGATCTGGAGGACCGCTTCCTGGTGGAGGACTGGCACAACTTCGGCCCGGACTATGACCGCACCCTCATGGCCTGGTGGACCAATTTCGACGCGGCCTGGCCTCGGCTTTCGAAAAATTACGATGTGCGCTTCTACCGCATGTGGAAGTACTACCTGCATGCCTGTGCCGGCTTTTTCCGTGCCCGCCAGGGCCAGCTCTGGCAGATCGTATTGAGCAAGCGGGCACGCCCCGGGGTCTATCGTTCGCTGCGCTGATGCTTGGCCGGCTTGACCGGCAGATCGGAAACCCCCACACCGGCCCACCAGGCCACAAGCCCTGCGCCGGTTTTCCGGGTTATCTGGACGGCGTGGCCATGGGCTGGATCCTGCTGGCCGGTTTCACCCGTGCCACCGTGGCAGGCAGCCCGCGCGGCACGCAGTCGTGCTGGCGCACTTCTCCGACTGCCCTGAAGAAGGCCTTGGCCGGGTTTCCGATGGGGATCGCAACCTATATCCTCTTCCGGGGTGTGCCGGGCCTCTGAACCAGGCCGGAACATATAGCCTGAAACTATCGTCATTCTAGGCAAATACAATTTCATTTATGTTCCTGACCCAGCTGTAATAGAAGCGCCCGCCTCGAGCCGAGGCACCCACCCCTGACAGGAGCACCCTCATGACCTTGAGCCTCTACAGCACCTACAAGGCCTGGAAACGGGACAAGGCCGCAGAAGCCCCGCACATGAAGACAACGGCATCCAAGGGGCCCAGGCCGGGCTTGCCGAGCCATGCCGGCCCGCCATCGGTGGCCGGGCCCATGCTGTCCGTCAGACCCTGATTCAGCACGACCATGGCCACGATCCGCCCCGGATACGACTCCCTCCACGCCGCCTGGGTCGCCCAGGCCCAGCGCCACCCCTGGTCGGCCCTGGGCCTGGTGGCGGCCGCCCTGACCATGTTGTGGCTGGGCGTGATGAGTGGCTGGCGTCTGTATACCGGGGAGGCGGATGCCGCCCTGCACTACGGCTTTCTCGGCGGGCTGGCCGGTTTTGCCGCCACGGCCCTGGGGGCCCTGCCCGGGCTGGCCCTGAAGGGCATCAGTCAGCGGGTGGAGGACATCATGTTGGGCCTGGCGGCGGGCATGATGCTGGCGGCCAGTTCCTTCTCCCTTCTCCTGCCGGGTCTGGAGGCGGGCGAGGCCCTGTTCGGCAATGCCGCTCTGGGTGCCACTGTCGTGGTGGTGGGCATGGCCCTGGGAGTCATGCTCATGCTGGGGCTGGACCGTTTTACCCCCCATGAACATCTGCATGGCGGACCCTGCGGTGCGGGTTATGGCCGTTGCGGTCGGGTATGGCTGTTCGTGTTTGCCATCACCCTGCACAACCTGCCGGAAGGCATGGCCATCGGCGTGAGCTTCACCCAGGGCGACATGGCCGTGGGCCTGCCCCTCACCACGGCCATCGCCCTGCAGGACATCCCTGAAGGCCTGGCCGTGGCCATGACCCTGCGGGCCATCGGCCTGCGCCCCCTGCGCGCGGTGGGGATCGCAGCCGCCACCGGTGTCATGGAAATCGTGGGGGCCCTGCTGGGCCTGGGCCTGTCCAGCGGTATGGCGGTGGCCTACCCCATGGGCCTGGGCCTGGCGGCCGGGGCCATGATCTTCGTGGTTTCCCACGAGGTGATCCCGGAAACCCACCGCAACGGCCACCAGACGCCAGCCACCCTGGGCCTCATGGCCGGCTTTGCGGTGATGATGGTGCTGGATACCACACTGGGTTGAAAGCAAGGCCCCGACGCGGCCCCTCCAAATCAGCCCGCATTCACCGGAATGAAGAGCTTGGCCTCGTTGCGCTGGACGAGCAGGGCAAAACGCTTGCCGGCCTTGTCCGCCAGAGTGCGCAACGCCTCCACGCTGCGCACCGGGTTGCCGTTCAGGGCCAGGATCACGTCCCCTTCCCGGATGCCGGCCCGCAGGGCCGGGCCCGCGGTCTCCAGGACCCGCAGCCCGGCATTGGTGCCCAACTGCTGTTTTTCCTCCTCATCCAAAGGCCGTACCGTCAGGCCCAGACGCCCCCCTGCGACGGGCGCATCCACTGCCGCCAGCTCCTGCACCAGTTCCCCCACCTGCACGGTGAGCTTGTGTGCGCCGCCATCCCGCCAGATTTCCAGTACCGCCCGGTCACCGGGCTGCAGTGCCGCCACCACCGGAGGGAGTTCCTGGGCGGACTGGATGGCCGTGCCGTTCACCACCAGGATCACATCCCCCGCCTTCATGCCGGCCCGTTCGGCGGGGCTACCCTTTTCCACCATGCTCACCAGGGCGCCGGCAGGTTTTTTCAGTCCAAAGGACTGGGCCAGGGCCTGATTGACATCCTGGACACCCACCCCCAGGCGCCCCCGGGTGACCTTGCCGTCATGCATGATCTGGTCCTTGACCTTCAGGGCCACGTCGATGGGGATGGCGAAGGACAGGCCCTGATAGCCGCCGGTCTGGCTGTAGATCTGGGAATTGATGCCCACCACTTCACCCCGCAGGTTGAACAGGGGCCCGCCGGAATTGCCCGGGTTGACCGCCACGTCGGTCTGGATGAAGGGCACATAGACCTCGTCGGGCAGGGCCCGGGCCTTGGCGGAAACGATGCCCGCCGTGGCGCTGTTCTCGAAGCCGAAGGGGGCGCCGATGGCCAGCACCCACTCCCCCACGCGCAGGGGGTCCGCCGTTCCCAGGCGGGCAACGGGCAGATCTCGGGCATCCACACGCAGGACGGCCACGTCCGTGGGCTTGTCCAGGCCGATCACCTTGGCCTTGAGCTCCCGCCGGTCCGTGAGCTTCACCGTCACCTCGCTGGCGCCGTCCACCACATGGGCATTGGTGAGGATGATGCCTTCCGGGCTGATGATGAAACCGGAGCCGGCGCCCTGGCGGGGTGTGGGATGGCTGGGCGCCGGGACGCCGAAGCGCCGGAAAAAGCGGAACAGGGGGTCGTCCTCGCTGATGCCGGTATGGTGGTTGCCCTGGCTGATGACCTGGATGTTCACCACCGCCGGACCGTACTCCTGGATGATGTTGGTGAAATCCGGCAGCCCGCTCACCACCGGTGCCTGGGTGGTCATGGGGGTCTGCGTCAAGGTCACGGCCTCGGCGGGAGGTTGCCGAAACTGGAAGCCATGCAGCCAGCCGTACCCTGCCAGGGTCAGGCCGGCCACGGAGAGCAGGACAAAGGAGAAGATGGCCACGTTACGGGCCAGATTGCTGTCTCTCACCGGCTTGTCGGCAGAGGCTGAAGCGTCGCGGTGTTGCATATGGGCTCCTGAGTGCGAAAGATGGGAGGCAGGCACCTCGCCTGCCCGACAGCTTCAGGTTAAAACCCCCGGATTAAGCGAAACTTAGGGAAACGCTGAACAAAGCCAAGCCGTCATTGCGCGCACAGCGCGGCAATCCAGACGGTGTAAAACCCTGGATCGCCGCGGGGCTTCGCCCCTCGCGATGACGAGGAGGGTGGATCGCCACGTCGCTTCGCTCCGCGCGATGACGGGTTTGATCAGCGTTTCCCAAGGACCGACTGCGCTTCATTCCGGCGCCGAGTCTGAGTCTTCATATGGAAACAGCACCCTGACCTGCAGGCCCGGGGCCGGTACGGCGTCTTCCAGAAGCAGCCGCGCCCCATGGCGATGGGCAATGCGCTGCACGATGGCCAGACCCAGGCCGCTGCCCGGTTGGTCAGTAGTGTCGGACCCACGAAAAAAACGGTCGAAGACCCGCTCTCTGTCCGCTGCGGGGATGCCCGGGCCCGTATCCCGTACCGCCAGCCAGGCCCATCCCCGGCCCCGATCCACCGCCACGTCCACCTGCCCGCCCGAAGGCGTGAAATTGAGGGCGTTGTCCACCAGATTGGCCAGCAGGATGCGCAGGGCCTCCACATCCCCGGGGATGCACACGGGGAGCCCATCCGCCACCAGCCCCAGATCGATGTCCCTGGTCTGGGCCAGGGGCCCCCGCTCGGCAATCACGCTGGCCGCCAGGGCGTGCAGGTCCACGTTTTCCTGCAAAGAGGCGTCCTGCCCTTCCTGTCGTGCCAGGATGAGCAGTTGTTCCACTACGTGGGTGGCCCGCTGCAGGCCTCCCCGCAACCTGCCCAGGGCCTGCCGGCGTTCTGTCTCGTTACGGCTGCGCTCCAGGAGCTGGGCCTGGAGCTGCAGGGCAGCCAGGGGTGTACGCAGTTCGTGGGCGGCATCCGCGGTGAAGGCGCGCTGCACCTCCAGGGCCTGGGCCAGGCGGGCCAGCAGGGCATTCAGGGCGGCGAGCAAAGGCTGCAGTTCGTCCGGTACCCGGGTCAGTTGCAGGGGTTCCAGGCTGTCCGGATTGCGTGCATCCACCGCCCGGGTCACGGCGTCCAGGGCCACCAGGCCCCGGCCGATGGCGAACCAGACCAGGATGCCCAGCAGAGGGATCAGGCCCAGCCAGGGCAACATGACCCGCAGGGCCATTTCCAGGGCCAGGCCCTCCCGCAAGGCCATGGGTTGGGCCACCTGGATGACCCGGCCCCGCAGTTGTTCGCTATAGACCCGCCAGCGCCCC
>CAZVNY010000055.1:0-9951 GCA_964628785.1 uncultured Thiobacillus sp. | reverse complement strand
TCTGGCAGCCCTGGCCGGGCTGGCCGAGCGCAGCGAACAGCCCCAGACCTGGGTGAGTTGTACGGCAGGCTGCGAGCATCAGGTGGTATTGCCCATCACACAGCACGGGCAGCACCTGGGGTCGGTGGCTGTGATCTCCGGCCTGGAGGGAGTGGTGCTGGATCTGCGCCGACTGGGGGAAGGCGAGGTGGCTGTGCTGGCAGCCAAGGGCGGTGGTGACACGGAAGGCCGAATCACCAATATGCAGTTGCTCTCCGTGAGTGGCGGTGAGCAGATTCGGGATGTATTGCGTGTGGCCCAGGGTAAGAGCGGGCAGGACAATTACATCCCTGTCAGTATGGCGAACAATACCTGGCATGTGATGACCTTCATCCCGGATTTCCCCGGTGACGGTCTGCTACGTATGGCGGTGGTGGCCGACGTCAGCCAGAGTGTGCGCAGCATTCGCGAAGCCACCTGGCGTAACCTGGCCTGGGGAGGGGGTGTATTGCTCCTGGCCCTGGCCGCCCTGTATGTCCTCTTGCGTCCGGCCATGCAGCGCATCAAACGGGTCTCGGGCCTCTTGCCCCTGCTGGGTCAGGGGAAATTCCTGGAGGTGGCCCAGGCTATTCCCCAACAGCCAAAGTCCGGGATGGATGATGAGATGCATGCCCTGGAGCGCCTGGCCGGGGATCTGGCCCAGCAGCTGTTGGGCCTGCATGAGGCGGACAAGGCCCATGCCGCCGCCTTGGCGGCCCAGGCGGCCCAATTGGAACAGGAGCGAGACCTGGTTTCCGGGCTGTTGGATACGGCCCCGGTGTTGATCATCACCTATGGCAATGATGGCCGCATCCGTATGCTTAACGCCTTCGTTGTGGCGGACAGTGGCCTGCGTCGGGAGCAGTTGGTGGGGCAGTCCTTCTCCCGCATGTTCATGAGCCCCAATCAGGCCGAGGAGCATGGCCATGTCCTGCATGACATGCAGCCGGGGGATGTGGTGCACGGCGAAGGTGGCTTCGTGCATGGGGAGTTGGGCCAGCAACGGGATGTGGTCTGGTTCCATTCCTGTCTGGACGACATACATGGCGAGCGCCTGTATCTTTCCGTGGGTCTGGACGTCACCGAGCATCGCCAGGCAGAGCAGCGCCTGCGGCTTCTGGCCGAGCATGACGGGGTCACCGGTCTGTTGAACCGCCACACCTTCAAGCGCAATCTGGACAACCTGCTGACCCAGGGGGGCAAAGGGGTGATGCTGGTGAGCGATATCGACGAGTTTCGCTCCCTCAATGATCTGGAAGGCCATGAGGCCGGTGATCGCTTGCTGGTGATCTTTGCCCGCCATATCCAGAACCTGAGCCCGTCCCCCCGTCTGGCGGCTCGTCTGGGCAGTGACGAATTCGCCCTGCTGTTCCCGGACCTGAGCACGGCGGACGCCATCATGCTGGCACGCCAGCTGTGCCGGGTGGCGGCCCAGCAGTTCTTCGAGCAGGGTGATGTACCGAAACGCAGCCTGTCTGCCAGTGTGGGAGTGGTCGCCTATCCGGACCACGGCAAGAGTGCGGATGCCCTGCTGGGCAACGCGGAGTTGGCCCTCACCTTTGCCCGGACCAAGGGGCATGGCTCCTGGCACCTGTATTCCGAGCAGGAATCCTATCGCGAGCAGGCCGATCGGCGGGCTTACTGGTTGGAGGAGCTGGAAAAGGCCCTGGAAGAGGACCGTTTCGTGCTGCATTTCCAACCCATCGTGCAGGTGGCTAGCGGCAGGATCAGCCACCACGAGGCCCTGTTGCGGCTGGTGGGCCAGGATGGCAGGTTGATCCCGCCGGGTTACTTCATCGACGTGGCGGAAAGTACGGGTCTCATCCGCTGCATCGACCGCTGGGTGATGCAGGCCGGTGTGCAGGCCGCCGCGCGCAATGGTGGCGCGAAGATCGCCCTCAACCTGTCCAGCCGCAGCTTTGAGGACGACCTGGCCTTTGAAGCCCTGCAGGCCGCCCTGCAACAGGAGCAGGTGGCGGGGGAGTGCCTCCTGCTGGAGATTACCGAGACGGCTGCCCTGGCGAACTTCGCTGCCGCCAAGCGCATCATGGCCAAGTTCAAGGAGCTGGGCTGTGCCTTTGGTCTGGACGACTTTGGCGTGGGTTACAGCTCATTCCAGTACCTCAAGGAATTGCCGGTGGATTTCGTCAAGATCGATGGCTCCTTCATCAAGAACCTCACCAAGGACGCGGACGACGTGGTGTTCGTGCGGGCCCTCAACAGCGCCGTGCAGGGCTTCGGCAAGGCCACCGTGGCGGAGTTCGTGGAGGACGACGAGACCCTGGAGATCCTGCGGGAGATCGGTGTGGACCATGCCCAGGGCTATCTGTTGGGCCGCCCGGGGCCGGAAATGAAGACCGCCCTCTGAGGCCCAGGCCCCGGCGCAATCCCACGGGAAAACGCACGTGAAGACAGGGGATTCCCTGGGCCTGCCCGGACCTTTGTCTCACCCCTTGAAGCTTTCTTCTTTATCCCTATCTATTTCCCCATTCGCAACAGGGGAGATGACCCGTCATGACCGAACCCACTACCGCATCCGTCGGCAAGGAAACCCTGGGCTTCCAGGCCGAGGTGCAGCAGCTGCTGCACCTGATGATCCATTCCCTCTACAGCCACAAGGAGATCTTCCTGCGGGAGCTGATCTCCAACGCCTCGGACGCCGCCGACAAGCTGCGTTTCGAAGCCCTGACCGACGGGGCGCTGTACGAGAGTGATCCCGAGCTGAAGATCCGCATCAGCGTGGACAAGGAGGCGAAGACCCTCAGCATCCGGGACAACGGCATCGGCATGAGCCGGCAGGAGGTGATCGAGCACATCGGTACCATCGCCAAGTCCGGTACCCGGGAGTTCTTCGGCAGGCTCACCGGTGATCAACAGAAGGACGCCCAGCTCATCGGCCAGTTCGGTGTGGGTTTCTATTCCAGCTTCATCGTCGCCGACCGGGTGACGCTGACCACCCGCCGGGCGGGCCTCACCGCGGAGCACGGTGTGCGCTGGGAATGCAGCATGGCAGGAGAACAAGCCGGCCAGTACACCCTGGAGACCGTGGAAAAGGCGGAACGGGGCACCGAGATCGTGCTGCACCTGAAAGAGGACGAAGCCGAGTTCCTGGAGGAATGGCGGCTCAAATCCATCATCCGGGATTATTCGGACCACATCGCCATCCCCGTGGACTTCATCAACGACAAGGGCGAAGCGGAGACCGTCAACCGGGCCAACGCCCTGTGGACCCGGGCCAAGAGCGAGATCAGCGAGGACGAGTACAAGGCCTTCTACAAGCATGTGGGCCATGATTACGAAGACCCCCTGGCCTGGACCCATGTGAAGGTGGAAGGCCGCCAGGACTACACCGCCCTGCTCTACATCCCCGCCCATGCCCCCTTCGATCTCTGGGACCGGGATGCCAAGATCGGGGTGAAGCTTTATGTGAAGCGGGTGTTCATCATGGAAGACGCCCGCAAGCTCATGCCCGCCTACCTGCGCTTCGTGCGTGGGGTCATCGATGCGGCGGATCTGCCCCTCAACGTCTCCCGGGAGATCCTGCAGCAGACCCGGGACATGGAAATGATCCGCAGCGGTTGCGTGCGCAAGACCCTGGACCTGCTGGACGACCTGGCGCAAAACCGGCAGGAGGACTACGCCAAGGTCTGGGAGAGCTTCGGCAAGGTGCTGAAGGAAGGCGTGGGCGAGGACTTTGCCAACCGGGAGCGCATCGCCGGGCTGCTGCGTTTCCGTTCCACCACCACGGAGACGGAAACCGTGTCCCTGGCGGACTACATCGGCCGCATGCAGGCAGGACAGGACAAGATCTACTATCTCACCGCCGAGACCCTGGTCGCCGCCCAGGCCAGCCCCCATCTGGAGATGTTCCGCAAGAAGGGGGTGGAGGTGCTGCTGCTCAGCGACCGGGTGGATGAATGGCTGGTCTCCAACCTCTTCGAGTTCCAGGGCAAATCCCTGATCTCCGTGGCCAAGGGCCAGGTGGACCTGTCCGCCATCGCTGGCGAGGACAAGGAAGGGGAAAAACAGGAGGAGGCCCGGGCGGAAGAGGCCAAACCCCTGCTGGAACGCCTGCAGAAGGCCCTGGAAGGTCGGGCCAAGGATGTGCGCGTCAGTGCCCGCCTGGTAGATTCCCCCGCCTGCCTGGTGGCCGACGAGGGCGACATGAACGCCAACCTGGCCCGCATGTTGAAGTCCATGGGTCAGACCGTACCGGAGACCCAGCCCATCCTGGAAGTAAACCTGGACCACCCCCTGGTGCAGCGCCTGCAGACCGAACAGGATGCCCGTTTCGACGAGCTGGCGGGCCTGCTGCTGGATCAGGCCATCCTGCTGGATGGCGGCCAGCTGACGGACCCGGCGGGCTTCGTGCAGCGGGTGAACCATCTGCTGTTCGCCTGAGCCGGGCACTGGGCCTCGCAAGCGCCGGCTTTATGCCGGCGTTTGTGTTTTCTATTCCGACAGCAAGGCTACCTTGGTGTCGCCAGTGTCCTTGTCGATCTCCAGAACCACCTCGCAATACTCGGTCTGCTCTTCCACCGGCGTGGGGTCGTCGGCGCAGCTGCAGCCGGCGATGATGCCGGTGTAGAACAGGCCGGCCTTCACCCACAGGTGATCCCCCCTGTCTTCACTGTTGAGGATGACGGCCTGGGGAGGGGTATCGGTCGCGTAGCTGCTGCCTGACAGCCCCTGCTGCAGAGGGAGTTCCACCGTCCCCAGACGGGCGATCTCCGCTTTCAGGGTCTCCCGGAAGGCCGGGGTACCCCAGGCCTGCAGGCTTTCCTTGAGTTGCATGTCGAATCCTTTCGCCTATTTCACGGTGATGAGGACGGCATCCAGCAGGCTGCCATCCGGGGCATGCAGGGTAAGCCGATGCGCGCCCTTGCGGGGTGGCCACAGCAGGCTGCCATTGCTCTGCAGCCATTCCGGCTCCGGCGCCTGGCCATCGATCTGCCAGGCCAGGTCCGGGGCCGGGAGCAGGACACGGAAGCTGACCTTCTGCCGCTCGGGCGGGATGTCCGGATCCAGGGCCAGCACGCTGCCGCTGGTAGGGCCCTGGATACGGCTGGGACGATCCTGGGGCGGGGCCAGGGTGATGCGCTCCATGCCCGTGCCCTGGAGGAAGTATTCCTGGCGATCCGGCTCGATGTCTGGCTCGTAGTGGATGAGGCGGCGCTCCACCCCGGGGGGCATGGCCGGGGCGGTGGCGGGCCCCTCGGCCTGCAGGGCATGCATCACGCTCTGCCAGATGGGGGCGGCGCCACTGATGCCGGAGACATCGTGCATGGGCTCGCCGGAGTGGTTGCCCACCCAGACGCCCACGGTGTAAGCGGCGTTGAAGCCGATGCACCAGTTGTCCCGCATGTCCTTGCTGGTTCCGGTCTTCACCGCGGCCCAGCCCCGGGTCTCCAGGGGGCTGGCCAGGCCGAAGGTGGGGGCCCGGGCGCCCTTGTCCGCCAGGATGTCGGCGATGATCCAGGCCGCGGACCGGGACATGACCATGGGGCCCCGGCCGGGGCTGACCGATTGCAGCTGCCAGGCCCCGGGGGTGAGGCGACCGCCGTTGGCCAGGGCCCGATAGGCGTTGCTCAGATTGAGCAGGGTGACCTCGCCTCCCCCCAGGGCCAGGGCATAGCCGTAGAAATCCGCATCCTCCTTCAGGGTGGTCAGGCCCAGATCCTGCAGACGCTGCAAGAAGCGTTCCTCGCCCACCAGCAGCAGGGTGCGCACCGAGGGGACGTTCAGGCTGGAACCCAGGGCGGTGCGCAGGCTCACCCAACCCTTGAAATCCCGTTCATAGTTTTGCGGCACGTATTGGCCCGTGGGGGTATCCAGGGCCAGGGGGCTGTCCTCCAGGGGGGAGGCCGCGGTGAGCAGTCCCTGTTCGATGGCCAGGCCATAAAGGAAGGGCTTCAGGGTGGAACCGGGCAGACGCGGGGCCAGCACGCCATCCACCTCGGCGCTGGCGGAGGTGCGGCCGCTGGCCCCCACATAGGCCAGGATCTCGCCGCTCTTGTTGTCCAGCACCACCACGGCGCCATCCTGCACATGCCGACCCTGGAGCGCCATAAGATGGCGCTCCAGGGCCTCGCCGGCCAGGCGCTGCAGGCGGGAGTCCAGGGGCGTGGTGAGGCGTTCCCCACCCTTGGGGGAGCGGCCCAGGCGCTTGAGGAACTGGCGGGTGAAGTGGGGGGCCAGCTGGGGCTCCAGCTCGATGCGCGGCGGGGCCTGCAATGACCTGCTGGCCAGGCGCTGGATCCGGGCACAGTCGGGGCGGGGTTTTTCCAGCTGGACCGCCACGCCGCAGGCCCGCCTGGCCACCACATCGTGTCGGACGTTGGGGCCCCGCAACAGGGCCGCCAGAATGCTGGCCTCCGCCTTGCTGAGGCCGGAAGGGTGTTTGTGGAACAGGCCCTGGGCAGCGGCGTGGATGCCGTTCAGCTCGCCGCGGAAGTTCACCTGGTTGAGATAGGCCTCCAGGATCTGTTGTTTGCTCCAGCTCCGCTCCAGATTGCGCGCTTCCTGCATCTGGTCCCATTTCTGTCCCAGGCTGCGGCCGCTGGCGGGGCGATGCAGGGTGGGCTTCAGCAGGCCTGCCAGTTGCATGCTGAGGGTGGAGGCCCCCCGGTGGCTGGTACCGGACAAGTTGTCCCACATGGCCGCCACCACCGCCCGCCAGTCCACACCGGCATGCTCCATGAAGCGCTTGTCCTCCGAGGCCAGCAGGGCCTGGATCATGGCCGGGGACAGTTGCGCCAGGGGCACCCAGGGCAGGCGGCGCTGGGTGTCGTCCACCCGCAGGGTCTGGATGACCACGCCGTGGCGGTCCAGCAGCCAGGCCTCGGAAGGCGTATGCGCGGCCTTCACCGCCTGAAAGCTCGGCAGGGAGGCCAGGGCGGGCAGGGTGCCGGCGAGCAGCAACAGGCCCAGCATGCAGGGCAGAAACCAGCCCCTCCTGCCCCCCCTGGGGGAAGGGGGGAGGCAGGCGTTCATGGCAGCACTTCCATCACCGACACAGGTGTTTCGCCGTACAGCTCGGGGGCGTAGATGGCCTCCACCCGGGTGGGAGGCAGGTTGAAACGGCCCTCGTTGTTCAGGCGCAGGGTGTATTCCAGGCTGAAGCGGCCCTTGGGTACATGCCGGTAATAGGCCCGGAAGCTGTCCTGGCTGCGCTCCTCATAGGCGGGCCAGACCGGGCCACTTTGTTTTTCGCCTGCGCTGAGCAGGTCGGAGTCCCCCCCCAGGCCGGTACCCAGGATGGTGGCACCAGCGGGGATGGGGTCCAGGACCGCCACCCAGCCCATGTCCGTCTGAGCATCCAGCGTCAGTTTCACGCGCAGCACCTCACCCCGGTGCCAGACCCCCGCCTGGCGGCGGCTCACGGGGCCGATTTCCCGGGTGATGCGGTAACCAGCCGCCAGAGGGGCCTGCAGGGGGATGGCGGCCTGGCTGCGCACGCTGACCCAGGGGCGGCCCTGGCCCTGATGCGTCACGCTCAGGGTCTGGGCGTTGTCCGGCCAGGGCAGCAGGCCGCCGCCGGCGCTCTTGTTCCAGTCCTGGGCGAGGCGTTTGTCCCCCAGGCTGGCCAGACTCTGACCCGTGACCGGCTGTTTTTCCAGTCTGTCGGAGAAGACCCGGGCGGCCACCACCCCCCAGGCATTGGCCACGGTGGTGTGCCAGTGGCCCTTTTGCTGGCGGGCCAGGGCGCCCAGCATGAGACGGCCGATGTCTGCCGCCGGCATGGCGGGGTCTTCCAGGGCAGTGAGCACGACGCGGTTGGCATTCACGTCCGGATGGGTCATGAGCCACCACCAGGCATCCCCCGCCTCGCTGGAAAAGTCCATACGGGTGCCGGAGAAGTTCAGGCGGGCCCGCAACAGACTGCGGGCTTCCTGCAGACGGCTGGCCTGTTCCGGCAGCTGGGGACTGCGCACCAGCAGGTCGATCCAGTCCAGCAGGGCGGAAGTGGGCCACAGCTTGGGGGTGATGGCGAAGCCTTCCAGCCACTCCGCCTGCGGGGCAAATTCCGCATGTCGGTCGGCATGCCGGGCCAGGGCCGCCAGGGCCGCCAGTTTGCGCACCGCGAGATCCGCGCTGGCCACGCCCGAATCCCGCATCACCCGGCCCAGGACGAAGTCCCGCAGGCCCTCCAGCATGCGCAGGCGGGCGTCTGCCGGCAGCTCCAGGCCGGCGGCATCGCTGATGCTGAGCAGGTGGGCCGTGACGCTGTCACTGCCCTGGGGCAGGTTGGGCCAGTATTTGGCCAGGCCATTGCGGTCCAGGTAGGTGGGCAGGGCTGTGCCCAGGCGTTGCCACAGGTCCGCATCCCCCAGGGCGATGGCCCGGGAGGTCTGCTGCTCCAGGCAGGTCCAGGGGTAATCCTGTATGTAATCCCGCACCCCGGTCAGGTTGCCGGCCAGGGTGGACTGGAAGCGCAGGTCCACCCCGCCACGACCCGGCAGGGCATCGGCGGGACGCTGCACCGGCAGTGACAGCTTGCCGTCCAGGCGGGTCAGGCTGGCCTGCAGAGTGCGCAGGGGCACGGCCTGGGCCACCTGCTGGCTGACGCGCAGCCGGTCCTTTACGGCCGGATTGCCCCGCTCCTGGGCCTGGATGTCCCATACCAGCCTGTCCATCCCCACGGGGACCCTGACCGGCAGAGCGATCTCCCGGGCCTGACCCGGGGCCAGGCTTTCCCTCAGGGCTTCCAGGGCGCGCCCGTTGAGGCTGGGATTCACATCCACTTCCAGAGGGCGTTCGCCGGCGTTGCGCAGGGTGAAGTAGGTCTTCAGGCTGTCCCCTTCCCGCACCAGGGGTGCGGCCCCGGAGAGCAGCTGCAGGTCCTGGCTCACGTTGACGCTGGTCTCGCCGGTACCGAATCGGCCCACGTTGACGTTGGCCACGGCCACGATGCGGAAGCGGCCGAGGCCGTCCTGCAGGGGGACGTCCACCCGGGCCTGGCCCTGATCATCCAGGCGCACCCGGGCCTGCCAGAACACCCGTGTATCGAACAGCTCCCGGGCGCTGTCCTGGCCGCTGCCGCCACCGCCGCCGCTGGCCACGGCCTTGCGGCCGAAGTGGCGCTTGCCCACCACCTGCATCTGGGCGGTGCTGGTGCTCACCTGGATGCCCCGGCGCTGCAGCATGGCCCCCAGGAGCTGCCAGCTGGTGTTGGGGGCCAGCTCCAGCAGGCCCTCGTCCACCGCCGCCAGGGCGATTTCCGCCTTCTTCGGGATGCTGCCGTCCGGGCGCCGGACCTGGACCTTGAGCTTCACCTTGTCGCGTACCTGATAGGTGGTCTTGTCCGTGCTCAGTTGCACGTCCAGGGCATAGCCGGACCAACCCGCCTGCAGCTCCGTAGCCCCCATGCGGAAGGCAGGCTTGCCCAGATCGATCATGGTCGTGGGCTGTACGCCGGCCACCCGGCCCCGTACCGCCAGGGCGGTGACGAAGACGTTGGGGCCATACTCCGGCTTGATGGGGACCCGGATCACCGGGTCATTGCGCTTCACCTCGGTGACCCAGGCGTCCAGCACCCCCTCCCGTTCCACCCCCACCAGCACCCGGGCGGATTCGAAGGGCATGGCCAGGCGCAGACGGGCGGTGTCACCGATGTCGTACCGGCGTTTTTCCGGGATCAGGTCCATGCGATCGTTGTCCGTGGCATCCACCCAACCATCCCCTGCCGGCACCCAGACATCCGCGTGGGCATGGCTGTCACGTCCGGCCTCATCCCGGGCCGAGGCCTGCAGCACCAGGGTACCCGTGGCAGAGGTCCGCAGCGTGCAGACGAAGACCCCCCGGGTATCCGTATTGCCCTGGCACTGCGCCTTCAGGGGCAGGGTCTCCTCGCCATGCTCATAGGCGTAATAGCCGCCGATCACCCGCTTGCGGTAGCTGTACCACTGGCGCTGGAAGAGCCGGCCCTGCACC
>CAZVNY010000054.1:0-9967 GCA_964628785.1 uncultured Thiobacillus sp. | reverse complement strand
ATCGTCATCCTCACAGGCCTGCTCATGAGTGCCCTGTTTTTTGTGCGCAGTCTGTAGCCCGGCCGCAGCCGCCGGGCAGATCCTGGAATCGTCATGGGTCTGCCTGGCCTGGGTAAACGCTGAACAAATCCCTTGCTGTCATTGCGCTCGCAGCGCGGCAATCAAAAACACGTGCGAAATCAACAACTTCTGGATCACCACGTCGCTTCGCTCCGTGTGATGACGGATTTAATCAGTGTTTCCATAGCTGACCCGGGGCAGAGATGATGCGTTTTTCGCATGCATTGGGGACAATCCCCTGCACGCCTTCCTTTCCGTTCAGAACCCAGCATGACCCAGCCCCTTTGGTATTTGCGCCAGCAGGATCGTGTCATCGGACCCTTTCCCGTGCCCCAGATCCGGGAAGCCCTGTGCAATGGGGAAATCACCCCGGACTGGCTGATCAGCCTGGATCAGGTGGACTGGATCAGTATCCGCGAAAGTGGCCAGTTCGACGCGCCGGACATGGCCCTGCCGGTGGCCACGGACGAGGTCCGGCAGGCGTGGTTGCTGGAGCGTGACCAGGCCCGGCAGCGCTGGCTGAACGAGGGCGCGGGCATCCAGCAGGCCCAGAACCAGCCCATGGACAGGGAGCGCCAGGTGCGCCAGGCCCTGGGTCGTGACCAGTTGCAGACGGAGGCCCTGCTGGAGGCGGTACAGCGCCGTCGGCCGCCGGTACTGGCCGGTCTGGTGGGTCTCTTGGTGCTACTGGCCAGCATTTACCTGGTCTGGCAGGGGCAGAAAGACCAGTCCGACATCGAGGCCGGCATCGACCTCAAGGCCCAATGCAACGCCCCCCTGCGGGAGGCCGTGAACTGGAACGGCTGCAATAAACGGGGCCTGACCGCGCCCGGGGCGGTGGCCCGCAACACCCACATGGCCGGGGTGAATCTGGAGGGCGCCCGCCTGGCCGGGGCCGACCTGAGCTACGGCAACCTGGTGGGGGCCAATCTGCGCAATGCGGACTTGCGCGGCATCCGTCTTTCCGGGGTGGACCTGACGGGGGCGGATCTCAGTGGTTCGGACCTGTCCCGGGCGGATCTGCGTTATGCCGTGTTGCGCCAGGCCGTGCTGAATGGTGTGGACATGCAGGGGGCCTTGCTGGGCAACGCGGTCTGGCCCGATGGCCGCAACTGCCCTGTGAACGCCGTGGGCGGTTGCCCATAGTGTTGTTTTTGAACCTGGCACGACAGGCCTTGGCAAGATGCCTTCCCACCCCCGTCTGCTGACCTCCCGGGACAACCCGGTATTCAAGACCCTGGTCGAACTGGCCCATAAGCCCCGGGCCCGGCGCCAGGCCGGCCAGACCCTGCTGGATGGCGAACATCTGCTGCAAGCTGCCCTGGACGCCGGCCACAGCCCGGATTTGTTGATCCTGGCGGAGGACTCCCCCCAGGCCCTGCAGGAGAAATGGCTGGTGCGGCTGGCCGGGCTGCCCAGCCTGCTCCTGGGCGCCAGGCTGTTTGCCGCCCTCTCGCCGGTGCAAAACCCCAGCGGCCTCATGGCCCGTATCACCATCCCCCAGGCCGGACCCCCTCAAGGAGAAAGCCTACTTTTGCTCGAGGACATTCAGGACCCGGGCAATCTGGGGGCCATCCTGCGGGTGGCCGCCGCTACCGGCATGACCTGGGTGTGTCTGTCCAAGGGCTGTGCCGAGGTCTGGTCGCCCAAGTGCCTGCGGGGCGGGCAGGGGGCCCAGTTTCGTCTGGACCTGGCGGAAGGGGTGGATCTGGTGGCCGCAGCCAGCGCCTTCGCCGGACCGGTGTATGCCGGCCTGCCCGGGGCTGCAAGCAGTCTGTACCAACTGGATTTGGGCGGGCCCGTGGGTTTTGCCTTCGGCAATGAGGGCGCGGGCTTGGGTGCCGCCCTGCAGGCCGTGTGTAGTCCCTTTGCCATACCCATGGCCGGTGGGGTGGAGTCCCTCAACGTGGCCACCGCCGCCGCGGTCTGCCTGTACGAACGCCTGCGTCAGATCTCGTGATCCGGGGGTGGGGGCAGGGACTGCTTGATGAGGGCGGCGATCTCCTCCACTGAACGATGGCTGCTGTCCACCACGGGCACGCCGGCCTCATGCAGGCGCACGGCAGCCTCGTGCAATTCCAGGCGGCAGGTCTCCAGGGTGGCATAGAGACTGCCCGGGCGCCGCTCTTCCCGGATCTGGGCCAGACGCTCCGGGGCCAGGGTGAGCCCCCATAGCTTGGACAGATAGGGCCGCAGGACCGGGGGCAGACCGGGTCTTTCAAAGTCATCCGGGGTCAGGGGATAGTTGGCTACCCGCAGACCATATTGCATGGCCATGTACAGAGAAGTGGGGGTCTTGCCGCTGCGGGACACGCCCACCAGGATGAGATCGGCCGCAGCGAATTTGCCCGGACTCAGGCCGTCGTCCGCATCCAGGGTGAAATTCACGGCGTCCATGCGCGCGTGGTAGGTGTCGTAGTCCTGCATGCCGTGAGCCCGACCCCGTTTGGGTTTGGGCGGGACCTTCAGCTCCTGCTCCAGCATGCCGAGGAAATAGCCATATATGTCCATGACCAGGGCATCGCAACCCTGCAGCAGATCCCGCGCGGCGGGTTCGGTGAGGGTGGCCACCACCAGGGGGTGCAGGCCGGTTTCCCGGGCGCTGGCGTGTATCTGATGCACGGCGGCCTGCATCTTGTCCAGGGAATCGATGAAGGGCAGGTTGTGCATCTGGAAATGCTGACCGCTGAATTGGGACAGCAGGCTCTTGCCGAGGACCTCGGCGGTGAGGCCGGTATGGTCGGAGAGGAAGAACACGGGACGGCTGGGGGTCATGATGGCAGCTCGACGCAGGGGCAGGGCAGGCGTCCCACTATAGCGCTGGCCCACGAGGCCAGCCAGCGCCCGGACTCAGCACCCGGACTCAGGCCTTGCCGCCGGTCTCGGCGTAATACCGGGCCATGATGTCGATGAAGCCGCGAGCCTGGGGCGAGATGAAGCGCCCCTTGCGCAATACCAGGCCATAGCCCCGCTGGGGGAAATAGTCCGTCA
This sequence comes from uncultured Thiobacillus sp., assembly GCA_964628785.1. Classification (GTDB taxonomy): domain Bacteria; phylum Pseudomonadota; class Gammaproteobacteria; order Burkholderiales; family Thiobacillaceae; genus PFJX01. The sequence continues at coordinate 6,916 of CAZVNY010000054.1, read as the reverse complement.
GGGGGATGCGGGCCAGCTTTTCCTCCTGGGTGAGGCAGATGTCGGTGACGATGGAGATGCCCAGGCCCAGTTCGACGTATTTCTTGATCACCTCCCAGCCCCCGGCCTCCAGGGTGACGCTGAAGGTGAGGTTGTGCTGCTGGAACACGTACTTGACGATGCGCCAGGTGGACAGGTGACTGGGGGGCAGGATGAGGCCGTACTGGCTCACGTCTTCCAGAGTGATTTTTTCGCCCTTCCGGACCCGCATGGCCAAGGGGTGGTCCAGGGGGGTGATGAGCATGGGGTCGAAGGTCACCACCGGCTTGTATTCGATGTCCTCGGGCACATCCAGCATGGAACCCACGGCAAAGTCGATCTCGTCCGCCCGCAGCATCTTCAGCCCGTCCCGGCCGGTGACGTTGTGCATCTTCAGGCTCACCCCGGGATAGGCCGCCACGAAGCGGCGCACCGGCTCCGGCAGGATGTAGAGGATGGTGGATTCCCCGGCGCCGATGTTCAGCTCCCCGGAGTCGATCTTGCCGAAGTGGGCGGCGAAATTCTCATGCAGGCGGTCTATGCCTTCCACCAGGGGGTCGGCCAGCTGGTAGAGCACGTCCCCCTCGGGGGTCAACTTCAGGCTGGGGCCCCGGCGCTCGAACAGGGTGGCATTCAGCTCCCGCTCCAGGGCCTGGATCTGCAGGGACACGGAGGGTTGGGAGAGAAACAGCTTCTCCGCCGCCCGGGAGATGCTGCCGCTGCGTACCACCTGGGTGAAGGCCCGCAACTGCTTGAGACGGCTATTCTTGTAATACAGGGGTGAATCCGCAGCCATGCATGCCTCCATCGGGTATGGACCTGTCTGAACCGCAAAAACCGCCAGCCGGACCCCGGGGCCATTGTCCCCACCTGGTGCCCTTCTTTGGGAAGAAGGAGCAGGGCAGGGGACGTGCTACGAGTAGGCAAACCCTCCCGCGTGTGCCCCGGTGCCGGGCCAACATTAAACCAGCCAATAAATACAATTGAAATAATTGACAGGTTTAATCATTAAATTATTTATAGACTTAACGTGGCAACAATAAAGACCTGCTGATCTTAAGCGTGCTTGGTCTTTTGCCTGAGTAAAGGTGTCGGGTATCTGCGGAGAGGAACCGATGAGTAACCTGGTCTATGCCGGCGTGTTCATGGCCCTGCTGGGCCTGGCCCTGGCTTGGGTGCTGGCCATGGCCAACAGGCGTCTCTATGTCTTCGAGGATCCGCGCATCGATCAGGTGGAAGAGATGCTGCCCAAGTCCAACTGCGGCGCCTGTGGCACCGCCGGCTGCCGCAATTTTGCCGAGGAACTGGTGGCCGGCCGCATCGAGCCGGCCAAGTGTACGGTCAACACCGCGGATGCCAACGTCTTCATCGCCAAGTTCCTGGGTGTGGATCTGGGCAAGGTGGAAAAGCGCGTGGCGCGGCTGGCCTGTGCCGGCGGACACCATGTGGCCCGCATGCGGGCCCGTTACGATGGCCTGGGCACCTGCCGCGCCGCCGCGGTGGCCGGTGGCGGGGGCAAGGCCTGCGCCTGGGGCTGCCTGGGGCTGGGGGACTGCGAGATGGTCTGCGACTTCGATGCCATCGCCATGAACCCGTTCAGTCTGCCCGTGGTGGACACGGACAAGTGCACGGCCTGTGGTGACTGCGTGGAGGTCTGTCCCAAGGACCTGTTTTCCCTGGAGCCGATTTCCCACCATCTGTGGGTGGCCTGCAAGAACCGGGCGGATGGCGACACCGCCGAACTGCAGTGTGAAGTGGCCTGTACCGCCTGTGGCAAGTGCGTGGCCGACGCCCCCGGCGGCCTCATGCGCCTGGAGCGGGAACTGGCAGTCATCGATTACAGCAAGAACGCCCTGGCCAACCCCCAGATCATCGAGCGCTGCCCCACCGGCGCCATCGTCTGGCTGGAGAAGGATGGGGCGAAGAAAGGGCGTGAGGCCAAGCGTATCCTGCGCACCACCCCCTTGCCCCTGGAAAGCACCCTATAGCCCCCACGACGGGCGTCGGAACCGAGAGGAGTAGTCCCATGATCAAGGAGTTTTTGCACAAGCACCTGCTGGATATCGGCGCCAAGGGGGAGGCCCAGGAGGTGAAGTATCCCGGCGTGCGGGATGCCGTCGACGGCAATACCGCCGTCATCCTGGTGGAACGGGAAGCCTCCGACGCCGCCGGTGCCTACCCCATCACCCCCTCCACCCAGATGGGGGAATACTGGGCGGAATCCGCTGCCGCCGGCCACGTGAACGTGGCCGGCCGTCCCCTGATCTTCATCGAGCCGGAATCCGAGCACGCCGCCGCCGGGGTCACGGCGGGCATGGCCATGACCGGCCTGCGTGCCACCAACTTCTCCTCCGCCCAGGGTGTGGCCTTCATGCACGAATCCCTCTACGGCGCCGTGGGCAAGCGCCTGCCCTATGTGCTCAACATGGGTTGCCGGGCCATCACCAAGGCCACCCTGAACGTGCACTGCGGCCACGACGACTACCACTGCGTGGACGACACCGGCTTCATCCAGGTCTTCGCCAAGAACGCCCAGCAGGCCGCCGACCTGAACATGATCGCGCGCAAGACCGCGGAGCTGGCCCTCACCCCGGCCATCGTGGCCATGGACGGCTTTCTCACCACCCACCTCATCGAGCCCATACTGGTACCGGAGCGGGCCTTCGTGGAGGAATACCTGGGCCAGGCGGATGACATCATCGACACCCCCACCCCGGCCCAGGAGATGATCTACGGGCCCAAGCGGCGTCGGGTGCCCGCCATCTGGGACGTGGACACCCCCATGGTCTCCGGCGCGGTGAGCAACCAGGACGCCTACATGCAGACCGTGGCGGCCCAGCGTCCCTATTTCTTCCAGCACATCCCGGTCCTCATGGAGCGCTGCATGGCCGAGTTCCAGGCCCTGTCCGGCCGGCCCTACAGTCGCGTGGAGACCTACCGTTGCGAGGATGCGGAATACCTCATCCTGGGGCAGGGCAGCATGACCGTACAGGCCGAGGCGGTGGCGGACTGGCTGCGCCAGGAGAAGAAGATCAAGGTGGGGGTGGTGAACATGATCCTGTTCCGTCCCTTCCCCGGGGACGTGCTGGGTCACATCCTCAAGGGCCGCAAGGGCGTGGCGGTGCTGGAACGCACCGACCAGCCCCTGTCCGAGGACCTGCCCCTGATGCGGGAAGTGCGCGCCACGGTGAGCAAGTGCCTGGAGAACGCCCAGTCCGACAAGGACAAGCCCCACGCCGGCTATGCCAGCTATGCCAGCGCCCAGGACCTGCCCCGCCTGTACTCCGGCTGCTATGGCCTGGGTTCCCGGGACCTGCAGCCCGAAGGTCTCATCGCGGCGGTGGAGAACATGCTGCCCAACGGTGCCAAGCGCCCGTTCTACTACCTGTCCGTGGACTTCGTGCGGGACAAGTCCGCCAACCCCAAGCAGGAAATCCGCCAGCAGGAGTTGCAGACGGCCTATCCGCGCATCAAGGAACTGGCCCTGAAGGGGTCGGTGAACCCCAACCTGTTGCCGGCCCAGGCCATCGCCGTGCGCATGCATTCCGTCGGTGGCTGGGGAGCGGTGACCACGGGCAAGAACCTGGCCATGACCCTGTATGAGCTGCTGGGCTGGGACATCAAGGCCAACCCCAAATACGGTTCCGAAAAGAAGGGCATGCCCACCACCTATTACCTGTCGGCGGCCCCGGAACCCATCCGCATCAACTGCGAATACACCCACGTGGACGTGGTGCTGTCCCCGGACCCCTCCGTCTTCGGCCACACCAATGCGGTCGCCGGCCTGGCCAAGGGCGGGGTATTCATCATCCAGAGCAACCTGGATTCCCCCGAGGCGGTGTGGGCCAGTTTCCCCGCCCACGCCCAGAAGATCATCGTGGACCAGGGTATCCGGGTGTTCTATCTGGACGCCTTCAAGATCGCCCGGGAAGAGGCCAGCAATCCGGACCTGCAGCTGCGCATGCAGGGCAACGCCTTCCAGGGGGCCTTCTTCCATGCCTCCGACGTCATGCAACGGGCCAACCTGGAAGAGGAGGGCCTGTTCGCCGCCATCGAGAACCAGCTCAACGCCAAGTTCGGCAAGAAGGGCAAGCGGGTGGTGGACGACAACCTGCGCGTGGTGAAGCGGGGCTACCAGGAGATCCACGAAATTCCTGCCCAGGTGAAGAAGGTGGGCGCCCGCCAGGCCATGGCCCGGGCCCTGCCCAGCCTGCCGGTGATGCTCCGGCAGCTGCCGGAAAGCGCCGCTGACAAGGGCTTCAAACCGGCGGACGTCCACCGTTTCTGGGAGACCACCGGCAGCTTCTACGCCGCCGGCCAGGGCTCCGACAACCTGGTGGACCCCTTCATGGGTCTGGCCCTGATCCCCGCCGCCACCGGCGTGTTCCGGGACATGACCCAGATCCGCTTCGAACACCCGGAATGGATCGCGGAAAACTGCACCGCCTGCGGCAACTGCTACACCGAGTGCCCGGATACCGCCATTCCCGGCCTGGTGACCGACGTGGGCGACGTGCTCAACACCGCCGTGCAGCGCATCGAGCTGGGTGGCCGGCCCACCCGCTTCCTGCGCAAGGCCAGCCGTGCCATCGAGAAGAAGCTGCGCGCCAAGCTGTATGCGGATGACAAGCCCGCCGACGGGCTGGACGTCAGCGCCCTGCTGGAGCTGGCCTGTGCCGAGGCCTTTGCCGAGGACCCGGCTCAGGGCGAGGACCGGGAACGGCTGGCGGTGGAGTTCGAACTGCTGAAGGAATCCCTGGGCGGCTTCAAGTTCGCCACCACCAAGCCCTACTGGACCACCCGGGAGAAGAAATCCAAAGGTGCGGGGGGCCTGTTTTCCATAACCATCAACCCCTATACCTGCAAGGGCTGCGCCCTGTGCGTGGACGTGTGCGAGGATGATGCCCTGCGCATGATCCCCCAGACCCAGGACTCCATCGAAGTCTTGCGCCGGGACTGGAAGTACTGGCTGGACCTGCCCAGCACGCCGCAAAAGTACAGCCGCATCGACGATCTGGACGAGAAGATCGGTGCCCTGGAGACCCTGCTGCTGGACAAGCACAACTATGCCTCCATGGCCTGCGGCGACGGCGCCTGCCTGGGCTGTGGCGAGAAGACCGCCATCCACCTGTTCACCGGCACCGTCACCGCCCTCATGCAGCCCCGGGTGAAGGCCTTCGTGGAGCGCATCGACGACCTGGTCATGGGCCTGGAAAAGCACATCCGCATGAAGCTCACCGAGAGCGTGGACCTCACCGACACCCAGGCGGTGCTGGCGGCGGTGGATGCCAGCCGGGGCCAGGACCTGACCCTGGCGGCCCTGTCCGATCAGCTGGCGGCCCGCAGCATCGGCCAGCCCATCGATCCCCGCTGGCTGAAATGGGCCACCCAGCTGCTGGAGAAGCTGAAGGACCTGCGCTGGCGTTATGTGGAAGGGCCCACCCGCCGGGGCCGGGCCGAGCTGGGCATCGTCAACTCCACGGGCTGCACCTCGGTGTGGGGTTCCACCTTCCCCTACAACCCCTATCCCTTCCCCTGGACCTCCCACCTGTTCCAGGACTCCCCCTCGGTGGCCCTGGGGGTGTTCGAAGGCCACATGACCAAGATGACGGAGGGCTTCAAGGCCGTGCGCATGGCCGAGATCGAGCTCAGCGAGGGCTACAGCCCTGAGATCCATGACGACTTCTTCACCCACTTCACCTGGGAGAAGTTCAGCGATACGGAATGGAAGCTGTGTCCCCCGGTGGTGGCCATTGGTGGCGACGGCGCCATGTACGACATCGGCTTCCAGAACCTGTCCCGGGCCCTGATGACGGGCAAGCCCATCAAGATCCTGGTGGTGGATACCCAGGTGTATTCCAATACCGGCGGTCAGGCCGCCACCTCCACCTTCGTCGGCCAGGTGGCAGACATGTCGCCCTACGGCAAGGCCATGCGCGGCAAGCAGGAAGTGCGCAAGGAGATGAGCCTCATCGGCATGGCCCACCGCACCAGCTATGTGCTGCAGGGGGCCATCTCCAGCCCCACCCACCTCATCGAGGGCTATATCGAGGGTCTCAACTCCCGGCGGCCCGCCCTGTTCAACATCTACGCCGTCTGCCCCGTGGAGCATGGCGTGGGGGACGACCGTTCCGTGGAACAGTCCCGCATGGCGGTGGAATCCCGGGCCTATCCCCTGTTCCGTTACGACCCGGACCTGGGCGTCACCTTCAGCGAGTGCGTCTCCCTGGAAGGCAACCCCTCCATAGAGACGGACTGGCCCGAGTACACCCTGAGCTACCAAGACGAAGAGGGCAACGCGCAGAAGATGCTGCTGCCCTTCACCTTCGCCGATTTCGCCCTCACGGAAGGCCGCTTTGCCAAGCAGTTCCGCAAGGCCCCGCCGGAGACCTGGAACGACGATATGGTGCTGCTGACGGATTTCCTGAAGCTGTCGGAAGACGAGCGGGAAGGCAAGTTCCCCTACATCTGGGCCGTGGACCGCAGGAACCGTCTCATGCGGGTCATCGTCGCCGAGGAACTGGTGCGCGCCTGCCAGGAACGGCAGAGCTTCTGGCAGCAGCTGAAGAACGTGGCCGGCCTGGATCGTCCAGAGGTGGACGAGGCAGGCATTGCCCAGCGGGCCCGGGACGAACTCCTGCAGCAGCTGTCCACCAGCCTGGCGGCCCTGGGGGTTCCCGCCGCCGGTGGCGCCACGGCGCCTGCGGCAGCACCCGCGGCGGACGCCGTCCCGGCGGCAGCGGCCCGGCCCGCGGCCAATGCGGAGGGTTACGAGCCGTTGTGGATCGAGACCCCGGAGTGCACCGCCTGCGACGAATGCACCAACCTGGCCCCCAAGGCCTTCTAGTACAACGAGCAGAAGCAGGTGGTAGTGCTGGATCCCCAGTGCACCACCTAT
>CAZVNY010000053.1:0-10012 GCA_964628785.1 uncultured Thiobacillus sp. | reverse complement strand
GTCCGTGCCCGCTTATTCGCCTTCCTCAACCCGCTGACCGGCGGGCAGGCAAAGGCGAAAGCGACGAGCACGCCTTTGACCCGGGCGGTTTTCGAGGAACACAGGCTGGCGAACGGCGCCCGCCTGCTCTGGCAAAAGGAGTCGCGGCTGCCCAACGTCCACCTGCGCCTGATTGTCCGTGGCGGTCTGATGCATGAACCGGCGGGAAAACAGGGCGCGTCAGCGCTCCTGGCGACCTTGCTGACGAAAGATGCCGGCAAGTATTCGGCCGCAGCCGTTGCCCAACGGATCGAACGGGTCGGAGGATCGTTCTCGGCCTTTGCCGGCAATAACGTGCTGAGCCTCTCCCTCGAGTGCCTTCCGCCGGATTTCGATCTGGCACTCGATGTATTGCGGAACGCCGTATTGGAACCGCGGTTCAAGGCCGCCACCTTTGGCATTGAGCAGGATTCCCAGCTCGCTGAGTTGAAGCAGGACATGGACGACGTGGTCACGTACGCGCGCAAGTCCCTAAGGCGCCGATTTTTTGGAGCGCACCCACTTGCACTCGACTCGCATGGCAGCATCGAAGGCGTGACTGCCACGACGACGCGGACGCTCAAGGATCTCTTCGAACGCTTGTTTGTGGCCGGGAACGTCGTCTTTGCCCTCTCCGGCGACTTTAGGCCCCGCACCGCGATTCCCAAGATCGAAAGGCTGCTTGCGTCCTTTCCGAAACGCCCGGTGCCATCACCGGAACCGACTTTCTTGGATGCCGACTCGGTGGGCGACTTTGTGGAAGTACAGCCCCGGGAACAGGCGGTGGTGTTCCAAGGCTTTCCCGGGCCCGGCGTATTGAGTCCTGACTTTTATGTCGGTGACGTGGCGGATGAGGTCTTCAGCGGCATGGCGTCCACGCTTTTCGAGCGTGTGCGCGAGGAGAAAGGCTTGGCCTATTTTGTGCGTTCGAGCCGTGTCATGGGCATCAACACCGGTCTGTTCTCCTTTTTCGCGGGAACGGCACCAGCCCACGCGGAGGAGGTACTGGCCGAATTCGATCGGGAAATCAAGCGGGTGGCAGCAGGTGGCGTGGGCGAGGCTGAACTCAAGCGTTGCCAGGTCCGCATCAAGGCAGCCAAGCGGCAGTCCATGCAAACTAACGGTAGCCGTGCGATGCAGGCCACGCTCAATGCAATCTTCGGATTGCCCATCAACGACTGGCACGAATTCGATGCCAATATTGATGCCGTGACCACGACCGATCTGGCGGCATTTGCGCAGCGGCGCCTCGTGCCGCAGCGGCGCGTCCAGCTCACCGTAACACCTCAGAAATGACAAGCTTGCAAAATATTGGAAATAAAGACTTGTGTTTAGGTTTTAGTCAATAATTGTCGTTAACTGTATGAAATACGAATTCGCACAGTTAATTCGGGTCGGAATCCTTTTTTCGACCCTGTTGGGATCGGCGCAAGTCATGATTGGCCAAGGCGTAACGGGAAATGAGAAACCCAAGCAGCTTCCCGCATCGATTGTCCGCAAGTACGACCTCGATAAGGACGGACTCCTTAACGAGGACGAGAAGGCTGTTTGGAAGGCCGATGTCCAGAGAGGTCGCCAGGAAGCACTGGCTCGCCGGCTGGAAAAGTATGACAGCAACCGGGATGGTAAGCTCGACAAGGCCGAAAAGGCGGCTGCCGCCGCCGATACTTCCAGAAAGCCCGGAAAGGCGGATGGAAAACAAGCACCCCAGACGGGTCGCGATGATCCTGCGGGCTCCGACATCGCGGAGACCTCGGCCGGTACGATATCCGCCGTACGCAAGTAGTTCGGTTCGCAACGACGTTTGCGTGGTCGTTGGCAAGGATCGGAAGGTGGGGCGCCGCAACGGCTGTTGGGCGTTGCTTGTAACGCGAACGTTTGTCCGGCAAGCTTCTCGTCATGGTCAGGTGGAGAACCGTTGCGGTGGCAAACGAACGAGACCAGCGGGTTGCAGCGGGGCATTCCGGCTGCAACCAGCAGGGTTTGGTGGCTTTGCTGCGAATTGGCGTGAAGCTCTTCGTCCGCTTTTGCTTTGCGGCGAGATCCCAGCGAAGGTCGTCACCCCTTCTTTGTGCATGAACGAGATCGCACCGCTCAGCAGCTTTCGCGTCCGTCCGCGTTTTGAACAGATCTTCGTCGCGCCACCACTGGAAGTGCACGCCACGCTTGTACGTCGGCTGGCATTGAGCGCTCCGGCGTTGGAAGTCAGGCCATCAAACGATTTCGTCGGCATCCATTTTCCCGATGCCGAGCGCCACCGTTGGTCTCCTCGCCTCTTTCTCAGCCTGGAAGCTGCACCCGGGGGTGGAACGAAGGTCACGGGCATTTACGGGCCGGAAATTGAAATCTGGTCGGTTTTTCTTTATGGCTACCTTGGGTCCGGCATGCTCGCGACCTTTGCGGGTATCCTCGGCATTGGCCAGTGGCGACTGGGCCAGCCCGCCTGGGGGCTTTGGATATGCGCGGCCGTGGCCGTCCTGGCTCTCATGCTCTATCTCTTTGCCCAGTTGGGACAGAAGCTTGGTGCCCACCAGACCGTCGAACTTCACCATGCGTACGCCTCGGCAGTCGAGGAACTGGCGATGCTGCGGCCGGCAACAGGCGAAGGATCGTGAGGCGATCTGGCAGCGGCCCCTACTGGAAGCGTTCCGCGTATCCACCACTCCACTTCAGCTTGGTCCGCACGACGGAGAAGTGTTCAAAGCCACGTCGTTGTGCGAGGAGGACACGTTTTTTGGAAAGGGAGATTTCAATGGGAGACGTGTCGCAGGTCACGAGATTTCGCTGTCCATCCATCGCGACCAGAAGGCGTTCATCGGTGCGATCGAAAACCTGGATACGGACATCGTCGCGGAAGATGATCGAGCGATTGCTGAGGGTGTGGGGGCAAATGGGCGTCATCGCGATGACCTCCGCCGTGGGGTAGATCAGCGGACCGCCGGCGGACAGGTTGTACGCCGTGGAACCGGTGGGTGTGGAGAAGATCAGCCCGTCACAATAGTATTCGGTGACCAGCTGGTTGTTCGCGAAGACTTCCAGGCGCACGAGGCGCGAATTGGCTTCCGCTTTGATGAGGACATCGTTGAGTGCAAGGTCGTGTTGTCCTGGTCCCGTCGAACAGTCCAGGAGGGATCGGGATGACACGACAAATTCGCCCTTGAGAAGGGATGAAAACTGGGTGCGCGCCTCTTCCGCCGAGAAGGTCGTGAGGAAGCCAAGACTGCCACGATTAACTCCGATGACCGGCACTTGGTGGCGAGCCGCCGCGCCGACCACACCCAGGAGCGTGCCGTCGCCGCCAATGACGCAACAGGCATCACATCCTGCCAGGAAATCACCTGCGATCGGGTATTTCAGGCTGCTGCGAACCGTGACGCCTTCGGCCCGCGCAATGGCCTCGAGAGTTTCACCCAATTCGGGGGCACCGGCCTTGTCCTGGTTGATGACGAACGCGAGCGAGCGGATGGGCGACATCATGGAATGAAGGGTAAAGCTTGGTTGGAAAATCCGCTAAAACGACTCAATTTCAAGCTTGCGCAGACCGAGCAGGAACTCGCGATTGCCGTCTGCCCCGGTGATTGGCGATTCCATGATCCCAATGACGTGGGCCGATATCAGCTCGGCTTTGGAAAAGGCTTGGATGTCGCGCACAACCGCGGCATGCACCGCCGTATCCTTGATGACTCCACGACCGCGGTCGACCTCGCGTTTCCCCGCCTCGAACTGGGGCTTTACCAGCGCAATCAGATGACCGCCGGAGGCTAGAAACGACCAGGCGGGCGGGAGTATGGACCGCAGGGAAATGAAGGAGACATCGACGACAATGATGTCGAAGGAATCGCGGGGAAGATCACCCGGCTTGAGTTTGCGCGCATTGACCTGCTCGAGATTGGTGACACGTGTGTCCGCCCGCAGCTTCGCGTGAAGCTGGGCACGGCCGACATCGACGCATACGACATCAACCGCACCCGTCTGCAGGACGCAGTCGGTGAATCCACCGGTGGAGGCGCCGATGTCCAGGGCATGGGCGCCCTGGACGGGAATTTGAAACTGCTTGAGGAAAGCGTCCAGCTTCTCTCCGCCGCGCGACACAAATCGGGGTGGCTGCTCAACGCTGAGGTCCGCCAGATCGAGGGGGAAGGATTTTCCGGGCTTTTCGAGTCGCTCCGTACCGCGCCTCACGCGTCCTGCCATCACCAGCGCCTTGGCCTGGGCACGGCTTTCAGCCAGTCCACGGAGGACCAGGAGTTCGTCCAGGCGCAGGGAGGAGGCAGCGGCCATGATCGGTTCAACGCCCAAGGGTGCCGGGCTGGCGTGCGGGTGACCAGCAGGTTGTGCGCCCGCCGATCATTTCGCGCTTCAGGGGCACACCTGTTTGGGGACAGGCGCCGCCGTCTTTCCAGCGATGGGGAAAGAGCCACGATGACGGCGGATCAGCCAAGTCCTGGCCGATGATTTTCAGCGCTTGCCGGCAAACCCAGCGCGTCTCTTGGTGCAGGACGGCGATCTCCGTTGGCGAGATCGAACCCGCGAGGCGTTTTGGGTGCAGGCGGGCCCGCCAGAGGATTTCGTCGGCCATCCAATTTCCCAATCCCGGGAAACGTTCCTGCATGAGCAGGACCGACTTGATGGGGGTGCGGGCGCGACGATTGAGAAAGGCCGCAAGTGCGGCCGGAGAGAAAGCCTTTGAAAGAAGGGACGGAGCGATCCGTGTCCACCAATCGGGCGCCGTTTTGCCTTCCGTGAAAAGCACGCGGCCGAACATCCGCGGGTCGGAGAACACCAGGCGGCGATCGGCCTGCACCAGTACGAAGTGATCCGACGGCTTGGAAGGCCCTGTCAGCGGCTCAACCCGAAGCGAGCCGGTCATTCCCAAATGGATGCCGAGCCAGCCATCGCGATCGGTTTGAAACAGCATTTGCTTGCCCGCCGCTGCAGACGATACCAGGCGAGCGCCGGCCAGACCGGTGGCAAGAGCCTTGACATCACAGTCGCGAAACACGGCCGCACGGGGATGCACCTGCACGTCGGTGATCGCTTGCTTGAGACCTGGTTCCCACTGCTTCCTGAAGTATGCGACCTCGGCGAGTTCGGGCATGATGGGAGAAAGAGGAGTAGTGTCGGATGAATGGCGTGCAATTGGGTCACGGCCGCTCAGGCGCGACGCGTAACGTAGGCGATCAGCTCCTGAGGGCTGACGGTGGCCGTGCCGAGTTTGCCGACGACGACGCCGGCGGCGGCATTGGCGAAATGCGCCGCGGTTTCGAGGTCCGCGCCGACCACCAGCGCCAGCACCATGGCGGCCAGCGAGGTGTCGCCGGCGCCGGAGGTGTCCGCGACTTCGCGCGCGGCCGTGGGAATCTGCCTGACGACCTTGCCTTCGCTGCTGAGCAGGAGTCCGTCCTCGCTCAGGGTCACGACGAGATATTTGATGCGGTGCCGCTCGTGGATCTTCCGGCAGATTTCATCCGCCGGAAACGGTCTGCCCGGACGCCATGCGACCTCGGCCAGTTGGGCGGCCTCTCCCCGATTGGGAGTGACGAGGTCGATGTCGGTGAAGCTCATCGGCCTTTTCGGCTTGGGATCGAGGGCGACGAATTTTCCGCGTCGTTTGGCTTCCATGGCCAGCCAGGCGATGAACTCGTCGGTGACCAGTCCCTTGGCGTAGTCGGAAATCAGCACGGCATCACAGCTAGCCAGCTCCTGCGTCAACTGCCGGGCCGCCGCGCGGGCGTTGACCTGATAGGCTTCCGGGTGGTCTTCCCGGTCCAGCCGGCAGAGCTGTTGATTCTGCAGGATGACCCGGGATTTGATGATCGTGGCTCCCTTGCCCGCCAAAGGCACGGCGACGATGCCGGAGGATTCCAGGACGGAGCGCAGACGCTTGCCGGCTTCGTCCTTGCCGACGATGCCTGCCAACGCCGTGCTCGCGCCCAGCGATTTGCAGTTCATGGCCACGTTGGCAGCACCCCCGGCGACATAGGTGTCCCGCGAGACTTCGACAACGGGTACCGGCGCTTCGGGCGAAATGCGCGTGGCGTTGCCCCAGATGTAGTGATCGAGCATCAGGTCGCCGACCACGAGTACGCGCCGGCTGGAGATGCGTTCGAGCAGGTTTTTGACGCGGGCGGTGGATATCGACATGGGGGATTGCGGGAAAATCAGGTGATCTCCCAGCGATAGGGATAGGATGAAAGCAGCTTTGGCCTGCCCGTGGTTACCTGCACGACATCTTCGATGCGGCAGCCGCCCAAGCCGGGATAATAGAGCCCTGGTTCGACCGTGACGACCGCGCCCTTGTTCAGTTTCGACTCAACGAGTCCGCCGATGCGGGGCAACTCATGCACGGCGAGGCCCAGGCCATGGCCAGTGCCATGAAAAAATCCGATGGAACCCCGGGGCGTCGACTTCGTCTCGTAGCCGCGTTCGGAGAACGCCTGGGCGCAGGCGTTGTGGACATCGCGTCCATTGGCGCCGTGGGTGATGCGTCCCATGGCAACCTTCTGGGCGTTTGCGACGGCGTTCACCAAGGCTCGCTGCTTGTCCGAAGCGCTCCCTTTGAGAAAGGTCCGTGTCATGTCACCGTAGTAGCCGCTCCGGTTTGCCCTCGGAAAAACATCCACGATGATAAGCTCGTTCGGACGGAGCGGACCGCTGCCCCGGTGGTGCGGATCGCAAGCCTGGTCGCCTCCGGCCGCGATCGTATCCAGCGAGACGCCCCCGGCTCCCAGGCAGGCGACTTCGATCGCGTATCGCAGCATTTCGCTGGTGAGGACCTTGCCCTCGAACCAGAGCTTGCGGCCCTTGATGGTGCTCTGCCGCAGGACGCGCTCGGCCGCATGGATACCGGCGGCGGAGATGCGGTTGGCGTCGCGGATCGAGCGGGCTTCCGTGGCCGACTTGATCTCCCGGGCGGGAAGCAGCGGGACACCGGCGGTTTGGACACCCAGGCCAAGCATTCGCAAGGTTTCGAACAGCGCGGCGGGAAAATCGTCGGCCACGTAGCAGTGGCGCACCTTCTGCTGTTCCGCGGCGATCAGGATGACCTCCGCCACGGTTGGACTGGACTTGCGCCATCGAACCTTGGCTTTTTCTCGCAGAGGCTCGAGTGGCAGGACCACGTCGAGTGCCGACTCCTTCAACGCGCGTCCAAATTCAAGTGCGTTGAAAATACCTATCTTTTTGCCCTTGGCCTGGAAGGCGATGAAGGCATCCGGGACGTGGATGCCGCTGAAATAGCGCATATCCGGGTTGTGGGCGGAATCCGCGTAGAGCAGAAGATCGGAATTAGCAGAAAAAGGCACGGGCGGGTTGGGAGTTGAATCAGGCCGATGCCTGCATTTCGCTCAAGACCGGTGAAAAACGCAAATCCACTTTCGACGATGCCCATCAGCCGGTGGGGAGGCTGGGTGGCCCTGTTGCTGGCCGTCGTGGTCATGGCACCCTTGTCGTCCGCAGCCTCGGTGGCCAGGACGCCACCAAAGACGGTGGAGGACTTCTTTGCGATTCCGCTGGGTGAAAAGGTCGTGTACCTGCAATTGGCGGTGACCATGCCGGAGATGCAGCGCGGCCTGATGGAACGACAAAACCTGAAGCCCGATCACGGGATGCTGTTCGTTTACGAGCACTCCCAGGCCATGAGCTTCTGGATGCGCAACACCCCCCTGCCCCTGGACATCGGGTTTTTCGACGCCTCCGGGATGCTTCGCGAATATTATCCATTGTATCCCTACGATGAGAACACCGTCCGCTCGGTGGGTTCGAAGCTTCAGTTTGCGCTGGAGATGAAGCAGGGCTGGTTTCGTGAGAATAAAGTGCTGATCAAAGCCCAACTCGATCTGAAGGCGGTCGCCGCCGCTCTGGAGGCACGCGGCTTCGACTCCAGGAAGTACATCGCGAAGCCGTAATTGAAGCCCGGCTCCCGCTCGTCTGGAAGGCCACGCTCCCTCGTGGCCCCTGATCGCCCCCTTTATTCCAAGCGCCGCCCGCGGGCGTTCTTGGTGGAATCGGTGTCTTTCGGGATTTCGTTGTCGGTCCGCAGCATGAGTACGGGTGTCTTGGTCTTCACCCAGACCTCGGCTTCCTTGAAGTGCTTGGCCGGGACGGATTCCATGGCCTCGCCGACGGTCTTGACCGGAAGCAGCCTCCCTTTCTTGGAAGCGTTAAAATCGTAAGCGCTGCGGAAAATACGCTCCTGGGTGGTGGCAACACTTTCGGTTTCGGGAATCTGAAGGACCCAGCCGACAAAATCATGTGAAGGCAGGCGGCCTTCCGGGTCGCTGATGAGAATGACGAACTGTTTTTTCACCGCCGGCGGCTTGTCCTCATCCGCCTGCGAGGCGGCGTCGGCCACCATGTTCATCTCCTCGACCACCTGCCGCAGGAGTGCCGGATCCAATTTATTGCGTTTGAGGATTTCGGCGACCTGATTGACTTCGATTTTGGGCATGGCGTGGTGACTGGTTCCCTGATGAATGGACAGCCATGAGGTCCAAAGACAAGCCAACGTCTGCCCAAAGTGGGGATGAGCTTTTTGATGTGGTGGATGAACAGGACAAGGTGCTGCGTCGAATGCCTCGACGGGAAGTGCATGCAGGCGGACATCGGCACCGGGCGGTTCATGTGTTTGTTTTTGGATCGGATCGGAGAATTTTTCTGCAGAAGCGTTCGCAGTCCAAGGACAGCTCGCCCGGCCTCTGGGATGCCGCGTGTTCGGGGCATCTGGAGGCGGGTGAGGATTACGATCACGCTGCTCTGCGGGAATTGGAGGAGGAAATTGGATTGCGGCCGTCCGTTCCTCCCGTCCGATGGTTTTTCGTGGCTGCCGGTGCGGAGACGGGAAATGAGTTCATCTGGGTGTACCGCTGTGCGAGTGATGGTCCCTTCCGTTTGAATCCAGCCGAGATCGAGGGTGGTCGTTGGCTGGGCATCGAAGAGTTGGAGCAGGCGATGCGGCGCAACCCCGGGGAATTCACGCGACCCTTTCGCCATATCTGGATGCAGGCCGCCTCGCACCTGGGGGCGGGTCGTTAACGTGCCCCCATGCGCAGCCGTTCGATCTCGGCGAATTGTTTTGGCGACAGGAGGCGGCGGGGCAGGCGGCGTCTGGCTTCGTCGATCAGCCGATCCCAGTCCGCAGGCGTGGGCAGGTGGGTTTCCCAGGGTTGATGGTGCCCCTGCTTGCGCGTCCAAGTGGCGTTGCCGCCGTGGATGTCGGCGACCACCTGGAATTTTTTGCCATCGGCATCTTTGTCCCACCAACCGAACTCCATGCTCATGAAGCTGTGCTCTACGTGCCGCACGGAGCCAGGTCAAAGGCATAGCGTTCCCAGTGCAGTTTGACGGTTGGCACCATTGCTGCCGGCCGCGTTCCCGTCAAATCACTGGCGCGGCCGCGATTCGTGAGGCTTGCGTGGATGGCGATGCCGGGGCAAATGAGAGGACATCATGGCAATCTTTGGATCAGTTTCGACCCTGCGTTCACAACTCGGCGATCCCACCGGATTCGCTGCCGCGTTCCGATACCTGGAGGAATTGCTGCGCCCGGAGAGCGAGTCCCATCAGCGCATCATGGGCGCGCGCGAGGGTGATACGGTGAGGATCGAACTCGAGGGTGGAGCCTTTGCCATGGAACAGGTGTACCGAACGAAGCCACCATCGGACGTGAAATGGGAGTCGCATCGCGCGTACATCGACGTCCAGGTGGTCGTGGTGGGTGAGGAGCACATGGAGGTCGCCGACGTTTCCTCGCTTCGGATTCATGAGGATCTCACTCCGGGCAAAGACGTCTTGTTTTTCCAACCGTCGCCACGGGCGTCGTTGCTGAAGGTGCCAGCCGGACAGGGTGCGGTGTTCTTTCCAGTCGATGCGCACCGGCCCTCCATGTCGATAGATGGGCCGGTGCTCGTTCGCAAGACCGTCGTCAAGGTTCCCGTGGGCTGAGGGGGCGGATGACGCCGGTACGGGATTGAACTATCGTCACCAGTTTCACGCG
>CAZVNY010000052.1:0-10075 GCA_964628785.1 uncultured Thiobacillus sp. | reverse complement strand
CAGCAGCGTCACGCGCCAGCCGGAGGCAAGGGCGCCGAGTACATGTGGTGGAACAACGTGGAGACCAAGCCCGGCATCGGCTACCCCAAGGACTGGGAGAACCAGGACAAGTGGCGGGGCGGCTGGGAACTGAAGGACGGCAAGCTGCAGCTCAAGTCCGGCTCCAAACTCAACCGGCTGCTGAACATCTTCGCCAATCCGGACATGCCGGAGATCGACGACTACTACGAGCCCTTCACCTTCGACTACGCCCGTCTGCAGAACGCGCCCCTGTCCGAGGCGGCCCCCACCGCCCGGCCCGTGTCCCAGATCACCGGCGAGAAGATGGAGAAGATCACCTGGGGGCCCAACTGGGAGGATGACCTGGCGGGCGAGTTCGAAAAGCGGGCCCGGGACCAGAACATGGCCAGCCTGGAGAAGGAGATCTACAAGCAGTTCGCCAACACCTTCCACATGTATCTGCCGCGCATCTGCAACCACTGCATCAACCCGGCCTGTGTGGCGGCCTGCCCCTCCGGTTCCATCTACAAGCGGGAAGAGGACGGTATCGTGCTGGTGGACCAGGACAAGTGCCGGGGCTGGCGTATGTGCATCTCCTCCTGCCCCTACAAGAAGGTGTTCTACAACTGGGAATCCGGCAAGGCGGAGAAGTGCATCGGCTGCTACCCCCGGGTGGAGTCCGGCATGCCCACGGTGTGCTCCGAGTCCTGCGTGGGTCGCATCCGCTACAACGGCATCATGCTCTACGACGCCGACCGCATCGAGGAGCTGGCCTCCACCGAGGACCCCCAGGATCTCTACGAGGCCCACATGCAGATCTTTCTGGACCCCAACGATCCCCAGGTCATCGAGCAGGCGCGCAAGGACGGCGTACCCGAGAGCTGGATCGAGGCGGCGCGCAAGTCCCCCATCTGGAAGATGGCCATGGACTGGAAGATCGCCTTCCCCATGCATCCCGAGTTCCGCACCCTGCCCATGGTCTGGTACGTGCCGCCCCTGTCGCCGGTGCAGTCCGCCATCGACCAGGGCTGCCTGCCCACTGAGGCCGACGGCTGCATCCCCAAGGCCGAGGCCCTGCGCCTGCCGGTGCGCTACCTGGCCAACCTGCTCACGGCGGGCAAGGAGGCCCCCATCGTGGCGGCCCTGAACCGCATGATCGCCATGCGCTCCTACATGCGTTCCATCCATGTGGAAGGGGAGGCCAACGTGGAGGTGCTCGAGTCCGTGGGCATCACCGAGGATATCGCCAAGGAGATGTATCGCTACATGGCCATCGCCAACTATGAAGACCGCTTCGTCCTGCCCACGGGCCACCAGGAGGTCTCCCTGGAGGACTTCTACGCCTTCCAGGGCCAGAACGGCTTTGCCTTCGGCAACGACTCCTCCCCCGGCATCTCGCCCAACTCCCTGTTCCCGGAGCGGCGCAAGGAGTCTGTGGAATCCCTGCAACCTGCCCCCTGGGCAGACGAGAAATGAGACAGGAGAGCTCCATGTTCTACAAGCTCATGGCCAAGCTGCTGGCCTACCCCGATGCAGAACTGCTGGCGGCCCTGCCCCAACTCCGCGACGCCCTGGAGAAAGGCCTGGAGGCCGCGGAATACCTGGTGTTGGAACGCTTCCTGCGGCATCTGGAGGGACAAAGCCTCACCGAGAGCCAGGCGGACTATGTGCAGACCTTCGACCTCACGCCGGAGCATGCCCTGCATCTGACGCATCACCTGTTGGGCGACGACAAGAACCGGGGCCCGGCCCTCATCGATCTGTCCGAGTATTACAAGCAGTACGGCCTGGAGATCGCCATGAACAACGGTGGCTTCAGTGAGTTGCCGGATTATCTGCCTCTGATCCTGGAGTTCAGCAGCCAGCTGGCGGCGGACGAGGCGCGCATGTTTCTGTCCAAGTGGGGCAAGGTCCTGAACCAGCTGGCCAGCAACCTGGAAGAGGTAGCCAGCCCCTATGCCCCCCTGGTCCGCCTGCTGGAACAACGCAGCCGCCTGGGTCAGCCCCAGGCCGTAGCCCTGGCCTGAATCTGGAGAACGTCATGAACTTCGACCTACATACCCTGCTGTACGGCGTTTACCCCTACATCGCCCTGGTGACCTTTGCCCTGGGCAGTTGGATCCGCTTCGACAACGAGCAATACACCTGGAAGAGCGACTCCAGCCAGCTGCTGTCCAAGGCCAACATGCGCCTGGCCAGCAATCTCTTCCACGTGGGCATGCTGGGCATCTTCTTCGGCCATCTGGTGGGCTTGGTCACGCCCCACCAGGTCTTTCTGGCCCTGGGGATTTCCGACATGGCCCACCAGGGCATTGCCATCTTCGCCGGCGGCATCTTCGGCCTCATGGTGATCCTGGGGGGCAGCATGTTGTGGTTCCGGCGCCTGTTCAACAAGCGGGTGCGGGCCGCCAGTCGCTGGATGGACATCAACATCCTGGGCTGGCTGGTAATGACCGCCATCGTGGGCTTTTCCACCATCTTCTGGTCCATCGGCCACGCCGAGAAGGGGGATGCCACGGTGATGATCCGTCTGGCGGAATGGGTACAGAGCATCGTCATCCTGCAGCCCAACCCGGATCTATTGCGGGGCCTGGACATGGTCTACAAGATCCACATCTTCCTGGGCCTGTCCGTGTTCCTGTTCTTTCCCTTCACCCGTCTGGTACACATCTGGAGCGCGCCCATCGGCTATCTGTTCCGCGCCTATCAGATCGTACGCGCCAAGCGGGTGTAAGATGCCTGCCCCGGAGCGTCCGTCGATGGTCCGAGGCATGGGGACGGTGCTGTCTGAAAATTGCCACAAGATCGCGGCTTGATGTATTTTTACGTCTGTAAAAATACACAGGCCCATCACCTGAAAGGTGCGCCACGACTGGGCTGGGGGATTGTCAAGGAATCCGCTTAACAAAAGTCAAGGCGCTGATGCGGCAAGGTGATCAGGATCTATACCAAAGCATTTTAGTCAACTAATTAGGCAGCCGTTCTTGAAGAGGAGTCTGACATGTTGAAACCGCCACCCCACCATTTCATCCCTGAAGCCCATGACACCGCCAACCCCTATGCCATCTATACCGTCAGCCTGATGGTGGACGGCCAGGAGGTGCTGACGGATCCCGAAGGCTACCTGCTCAACCTGGACGAGTGGAGCGAAGGCTTTGCCGTGGCCCAGGCCGCCAAGGAAGGCCTGACCCTGACCCCGGAGCACTGGGAAGTCTTGCACTTCATCCGCGAATACTATGAGCAGCATGGCGTCCAGGCCCAGGTCAGGGACATGATCCAGCACTTCCGCGAGGCCTGGGGGCCGGAGCGGGGCACCAACCGTTATCTGCACGACATGTTCCCCATGGGCGGGCCCCAGAAGCAGGGCAACCGTCTGGCGGGCATCCGCAAGACCAAGGGCGAGCACTGAGGCCCGGTCCTGAAGCCTTGAGGCCTTGAAGCCTTGAGGCTCTCGGGTTCTGCCGCCCAGGCCGGGGCAGGCTTCTACACCAAAGGACACGCTGATTAAACCCGTCATCGCGAGGAGCGAAGCGACGTGGCGATCCAGAAGTCATTGCTTGCGCATGGATTCTGGATTGCCGCGCTGCGCGCGCAATGACGACAAGGGATTTGTTCAGTGTTTCCCAAGGTGGCGAAGTCCGCCGATGCCTGATATAAGTCAAGGCATACCTAAGTAATTCACTCAACTATTCCCGCTTCCTTCACCCTGATAGACAAGGTACCGCCATGAGCATCGATATCCCCGTGCAACCCATCGTCCACAACCACAACCGTCCTGACGGTATCTACGGCTTTGATGCCCGGGGTATCGCCAAGCGCTTCCGCCATGCCGCCATCTTCGGCGCCCTGGATTCCCTCCAGCCCGGCGAGCGCATGCGCTTCGTCAACGACCACAACCCCATCCCTCTGCTGCAGCAGATGATGGCCCGCTATGGCAACCAGGTGGAGATCCAGTATCTGGATCAGAGCCCGGAAGCCGTGGTGATCGACTTCATCGTCAAAGGCGCCTGAGTCCCAGGGCCTGCAGACAGATCAGGCCGGTCTCCATGCTGCTTTCTGATCGCGTGCACACCTTTGGCCAGTGGCTGAAACACAAGCATGGCCAGCGTGTGCACAAGATCGCCCTGGATGCCGGCTTCACCTGCCCCAACCGGGACGGCAGCAAGGGTACCGGCGGCTGCACCTTCTGCAACAATGCCTCCTTCAATGTCACCGTGGCCCAGCAGCGCCGCAATGGCCAGGTCGTGCTGCCGCCAGTGGCCGCCGCAGACACTCCCATAGCAAGCCCTGCCAACTGTGGCAGCGTGTCGACAACTGCATCAGACAGCAGCAGTGCCCTGCGTGCCGCTGTGCCCTTGCAGGAGCAGTTGGCCTCCGGACGTCGCGGCATTGCGCGGGGCACCCGAGCCAGCAAATATCTGGCCTATTTCCAGGCCTACACCAATACCTACGCCCATGTGGACGCCCTCAAGGCCTTGTATGACGAGGCCCTGGCCATGGACGGTATGATCGGCCTCAGCGTCGGCACCCGACCGGACTGCGTGCCCGACGAGGTGCTGGATCTGCTGGCCGGCTATCGTGACCAGGGCATGGAGGTGTGGCTGGAGCTGGGGCTGCAATCCGCCTTTGACGCAAGTCTGCGCCGGGTGAACCGGGGCCATGGCCTGGCGGAATACGTCACCGCCTGCAAGGCGGCCCGCAGTCGCGGTATCCCCGTGTGTACCCACCTCATCGTGGGCCTGCCGGGGGAGACGGCGCAACACAGCCTCGCCAGCCTGGACGTCGTCCTGGACATCGGCACCGATGGCCTCAAGCTGCATCCCCTGCACGTGGTGAAGGGCACCCAGCTGGCCAACGAATGGCGGCGGGGCGAATACACCCCCCTGAGCCTGGAAGACTACGTCAGCACGGCGACCGATCTCATCGAGCGCACGCCTCCCGCCGTGGTCTATCACCGGGTCACCGGCACTGCGCCGGCCCGGCTCCTGCTCACTCCCCAGTGGTGTGCCGGCAAATGGCCGGTATTGAATGCCATCGTCGCCGAACTGCAGCGCCGGGGCACACGCCAGGGCAGCCACTTTGTTGACAGTAAAAAAGGATATGAAGGTTTGCATATGACGAATTCCCTACAACCCCAGTGGGCATTGCAGCCATGAAAGCCCTGTTGGACCTCATCTGTCCCGCCGGCAGCCTGCCGGCCCTGAAGGCGGCGGTGGACCATGGCGCCGACGGCGTGTACCTGGGCCTCAAGGACAACACCAATGCGCGCAACTTCTCCGGTCTGAACTTCGATGCCAAGTCCCTGGCAGAGGGCATCCGCTACGCCCATGCCAAGGGCGCCAAGGTGCTCATGGCCCTGAACACCTTCCCCCAGCCGGATACCCTGGCGCGCTGGCATGCTGCCGTGGACACCGCCGGTCGTGCCGGTCTGGATGCCATCATCCTGGCGGACCCGGGGCTCATGGCCTACGCCCGCAAGCACTATCCGGACCTGCGCCTGCATCTGTCCGTGCAGGGTTCCGCCACCAGCTACGAGGCCATCAACTTCTATCGTGAGCGTTTCGGCATCCAGCGCGCCGTGCTGCCCCGGGTGCTGTCCCTGCCCCAGGTGGAAAACGTGGTGAACAACAGCGAGGTGGAGATCGAGCTGTTCGGCTTCGGCGGCCTGTGCGTCATGGTGGAAGGCCGCTGCCTGCTGTCTTCCTATGCCTGCGGCGATTCCCCCAACACCTTTGGCGCCTGCTCCCCGGGGCATGCGGTGCGCTGGGAGCAGACCCCCAAGGGCATGGAGACCCGGCTCAACGGCGTGCTCATCGACCGCTACGCCGACGACGAGAAGGCCGGCTATCCCACCCTGTGCAAGGGCCGCTTCGAGGTCCAGGGGGAGACCTATTACGCCCTGGAAGAGCCCACCAGCCTGAACACCCTGGAGTTGCTGCCGGACATGGCCCGTCTGGGCATTGCCGCCATCAAGATCGTAGGCCGTCAGCGCAGCCCCGCCTACGTGGCCCAGGTCACCCAGGTCTGGCGCGCCGCCATCGACGCGGTGAAGCGCAACGCGGACGGCTTCCAGGCCAACCCGGCCTGGATGGCTGCCCTCAACAAGGTGTCCGAAGGCAGCATGCACACCCTGGGCGCCTATTACCGGCCGTGGAAGTGAGCCTGGTGTACCTCTCCATGCCCCTGTCGCGGGCTGCATTGCCCACTTTCCGTTCCCTTGCCCTTCTTTCCTGCATCTGAATGCCCATGAAGCTCAGTCTCGGTCCGCTGCTCTACTACTGGTCCCGTGAGGACACCCTGGCCCTCTACGAGGCCGCCGCCGGCTGGCCGGTGGACATCGTCTACCTGGGGGAGACGGTGTGCTCCCGCCGCCACCTGCTGCGCCTGCAGGACTACCTGGACGCCGCCCAGCGCTTGGCGGACGCGGGCAAGGAGGTGGTGCTCTCCACCCAGACCCTCATCGAGTCCGAGTCCGACCTCAAGGCCATGCGCAAGCTGGTGAAGGACGGGCGCTTCCTGGTGGAGGCGAATGAATGGGGGGCCGTGCGCCTGCTGGCCGAGGCCGGCCAGGCCTTCGTGGCGGGTCCCACCCTCAACGCCTACAACCCGGACACCCTGGCCCTACTGGCGGAGCTGGGGGCCAGACGCTGGGTGCCGCCAGTGGAGATGCCCCGGGAGATGCTCGCCGCCATGCTGGCATCCGGGAATTACCCCAAGGGCATGGAGACCGAGCTGTTCAGCTATGGCCGTCTGCCCCTGGCCTACTCGGCCCGCTGCTTCACCGCCCGCCATTACAACCTGCAGAAGGACGACTGCCAGTTCAAATGCCTGGAACACCCGGACGGGCTCACCCTGCGCAGCCGGGAAGGCGAGGACTTCCTCACCCTGAACGGCATCCAGACCCAGTCGGCCAGGATCATGAACCTGGCCCATCGTCTGGACGAGCTGCGCAGCACCGGCGTGGACGTCTTGCGCCTGTCTCCCCAGTCCCGGCACATGGAACGGGTGGTCAACGTGTTCCACGCCCTGGTGCAGGGTGACATCGCGCCCACGGAGGCCACGCAAAGGCTGGATCGCATCATGCCGGGCCAGCCCTGCGACGGTTACTGGCTGGGCGAGGCGGGCATGGCCTATTCCGGCCAGCAGGCCCAGGCCTGACATGGGCGCCCCATCCCTCGAAACCAACTCGTCATGCCTGTGCAGGCGGCCATCCAGCAACCCCTGATTCGCCCATCGGAGACCTCCATGCAACTGCCCGCACAACTGCCCGCTTTTCCCGCTCCCCTGGCCAGACTCATCACCCGTCTGCCGGCCTGGCCCGCCTCCCGGGCCTTCGTGGCGGCCTGCAACCTGGTGGCCTGGTCCACCCTCAAGGGCCTGGACTGGGATGCGGTGCGGGGCCGGCGTTTCCGCGTGGTGGTGAAGGACATGGGCCTGAGCCTGTTCTTTTCCGTCACCCCCTGGGGCTTTCAAGCAGAACGCAACGGCCTGGCGGACGTGACCTTCACCGCCACCGCCCAGGACTTCGCGCGCCTCACCCTGCGCCTGGAAGACCCGGACACCCTGTTCTTCAACCGCCAGCTCCTCATCGAGGGGGACACGGACCTGGGCCTCATGGTGAAAAACATGCTGGACGCCGTAGAACTGGAGACCCTCACCGGCAACATGCCCGGCCCCCTGGGGCAGGTGGTCAACCGCCTGCGCCGCCTGGCCCTGGCCCAGCAACCCGCCTGATGCACAGGCCAGCTCCCCGTTAACGGGCATGACTTTTAATAGTCACCGCAAAAAATGAAAGCCATGCCCGTTTCCCTCTCCCCCAACCCCTCTCCCGCGGGCGGGAGAGGGGAGCGTCAAGAAGCCGCTACGCGGCTTTCACGTTAAGCCCCAGGCCATGAAACCCGACAAGAAACCGCAAAGGTTTCCCCTCAACCCCAAGCACCCGGAGCGCATCTGCTGGGGCTGCGACAAATACTGCCCGGCGGACAACCTCTTGTGCGGCAACGGCTCCGGCCGCACCGAACACCCGGCGGAGATCCTGGGGGAAGACTGGTACGAGTGGGAGGCCTGGAACGTTGCGAGCCTGATTCCGGAGAAGAAACCCTAGGCGGAGGGCGGTGTCACCCCTGTTAGACTCGACGGGTCTGGTGATTTGTGGCCGTTGGCAGCAGCCTGCGTCTGCTTTACACGCTGAACGAAAACTGATCTTGCATGGAGTGATTTCTTATGTCCTTTCCTGATTTCTTTGCCCAAGTCCCCACCCTGACCATGAAGGATGGCCTGGCCGATCTCCTGGGTGCGGCCCAGGCGGGGCAGATCGAGTACCGCTATGCAGACGTGGTGCGCCTGGCGGGGCATTCCTGCCCCACGGTGGCCGGGGCCTGGCTCATGGCCCGGCATGGCCTGCGGGCCCTGTATCCCGACGGCATCCCGGAGCGGGGCAACATCCGTGTGGAAATGCGCAACCCCATGGAGGCCGGTACCACCGGCGTGGTGGGCAGCGTGCTGGGCCTCATCACCGGTGCGGCCGGGGAGGGGGGCTTCAAGGGCCTAGGCGGGCGGTATGCCCGGCGCAACCTGCTGGTCTATGGCGTGAACATGCCGGCGGAGGTGCGCCTGACCCGTCTGGATACGGGCAGCGCGGTGCTGCTGGACTATCACCCGGAGAAGGTGCCGCCGTCCCCGGAAATGCAACCGGCCATGGCCAGCGTCATGAGTGGTGCGGCCGACGCCGCCACCCGGGAGGCCTTTGGCCGCCTGTGGCAGGAACGGGTGCGCAGCATCCTGCTGGAGCATGCCGATACCCCGGGCCTGGTGGAGGTCCGCACAGATGCCTGACATGCTCACCAGCAACGCCGACACCCTGTGTTCCCTGTCCGTCCTGACCCTGCACGTGGGCCAGGTGCAGCGCTTTGGCCCCCAGGGCCAACCCAGCGCCATCGACAAGAAGGCGGTGAGCGACCTGCGTCACGTCACCCTTCTGGGCCTGGCTGGGGATGCCCAGGCGGACTTGAAAAACCATGGCGGCAAGGACAAGGCCCTGCATCACTATCCCCGGGAGCACTACGCGCCCTGGCAGGCGGAACTGCCTCAGTGCAGTGAACGCCTGGTGCCCGGCGGCTTTGGTGAGAACCTGTCCACCCAGGGCATCACCGAGGCCACGGTGTGCCTGGGGGATGTGTTCAGCCTGGGCAGTGCGGTGATCCAGATCTCCCAGGGCCGCTCCCCCTGCTGGAAGCTGAACGCCCGCTTTGGCGTGGAGGACATGCTGCAACGGGTGCGGGATACGGGGCGCACGGGCTGGTACTACCGGGTGCTGCGGGAAGGGGACGTGGCCGCCGGCGAGCCCCTGACCCTGATGGAGCGCCGTTGGCCCAACTGGACCATCGAACGCCTTTGGCAGGTCCTCAACCAGGTACCGGCAGACCGCGCCGCCCTGGAAGAGCTGACCCGGATGGAAGTCCTGGCGGAAAACTGGCGGGAACGGGCGCGCAAACGCCTGGCCAGTGAGTGAAGTGCGGGGGTTGCTTTCCCATCGTCCGGTCGACGACGCCTTGGATCTTGCACGCGTGTCTGTCAGCTGGACAAGCATGAAAGGCTTCAGCACCCCGCAGTGAGGTGAGGGGGTGTACTTTTATTTGTGGCGGCTGCGCTCTCCATTCCGGATTCAGGAATTGAAGCGAACACGAAACGTTGTCGGATTCATATGACCTGTCCGATGAGTCATCTGGGTGAAAAAACTGCTTGATCGTTCAGGCACGGAGGGTGGAAATCCACCCGGAGCATCGTCACCCTTTTGCGTAAGGGCTTTCAAGTAACAGGGCTGGCAATGATTTGTCACCCACCCATCCATCCCGGACAATGTTCACGCTTGACCACCCCGGACATCACTGTCTATTCAAGAATTTCTGGAGATTTCATGAGCAACGCATTGAATTATCTGATTCAGGTGCGGGGTGATGCCCTGGGGCATTACTTCGCTTTCCTCAAGGATGCAGGCAAGCATCTGGACCCCAAGACCCGCAGCCTGATTTCGGTGATCACCAAGGTTCATTCCCAGACGGAGGGTGGGTTTCGC
>CAZVNY010000051.1:0-10145 GCA_964628785.1 uncultured Thiobacillus sp. | reverse complement strand
TGCAAGCCTGCGGTGATCAAGCCAGCAGTTGGGCCAGTACATAGGGCAGGATACCCCCCGCCTGGAAGTATTCGATCTCGATGGGTGTGTCCAGGCGCAGCTTCACAGGGGCATTCTGGACGGAACCGTTGGATCGTTTGATGACCAGGGTCAAATCCTGCTGCGGCGTGATGCCATTTTCCAGGCCCACCAGATCGAAGCGCTCATCCCCTTTCAGGCCCAGACTGGTGGCGTCCACCCCCTCCTTGAACTGGATGGGCAGCACGCCCATGCCGGCCAGGTTGGCCCGGTGGATGCGCTCGAAGGACTTGGCGATGACCGCCTTCACCCCCAGCAACTGGGCGCCCTTGGCGGCCCAGTCCCGGGAAGAACCGGTACCGTATTCCTCACCGGCGAACACCATCAGGGGGGTGCCCTCGATCCGGTAGGCCATGGCGGCGTCATAGATGGGGGTCTCTTCGCCGTTGTACAGGGTCACCCCACCCTCGCTGCCAGGCACCATCAGGTTGCGGATGCGCACGTTGGCGAAGGTGCCGCGCATCATCACCTCGTGGTTGCCCCGACGGGCGCCGTAGCTGTTGAAGTCCTTCTGTTCCACGCCATTGGCCAGCAGATATTTGCCCGCCGGCGCCGTGGGCTTGATGCCGCCGGCCGGGGAGATGTGGTCCGTGGTCACGGAATCACCGAAGATGGCCAGGGCCCGGGCATCGCGGATGGCGGCATTGGGTTGCGCCTGCTGCAGGAAGAAGGGCGGTTCCTGGATATAGGTGGAGGCCGCATCCCAGGCATAGACCTGGCCCGCGGGGGCGGGCACCGCATCCCACAGGGGGTTGTCAGCGCCCAGATTGCGGTAGCTGTCATACACCCCGGCCGCGCTGGCGTAGGGCAGGGCGGCCGCCACTTCCGCGTTGCTGGGCCAGATGTCCCTGAGGAACACGGGGCCGTTCCTGCCCTGGCCCAGGGGCTCGTTGGCCACGTCGATGTCCACCCGCCCGGCCAGGGCCAGGGCCACCACCAGGGGCGGGGACATGAGGAAGTTGGCCTTCACGTTCTGGTGCACCCGGGCCTCGAAGTTGCGGTTGCCCGAGAGCACGGAGCAGGCCACCAGGTCCTTGTCCAGGATCTCCTTCTCGATGGCTTCCGGCAGGGGACCGGAGTTGCCGATACAGGTGGTGCAGCCATAGCCCACCACGTTGAAGCCCAATTGCTCCAGATAGGTCATGAGACCGGCGCTGTGCAGGTATTCGCTCACCGCCCGGGAGCCGGGGCCCAGGGAGGTCTTCACATGGGCCGGGGTGGACAGGCCCGCCTCCACCGCCTTCCTGGCCAGCAGGCCGGCAGCCAGCATCACCTCGGGGTTGGAGGTGTTGGTACAGGAGGTGATGGCGGCAATCACCACATCGCCATGTTGCAGGCCTTTTCCGTCCGGCTTTCTGGCTTCGCTCTTGCCGTAGCCGCCCTGGTCCTTGGGCAGCTCCAACAGGGTATCGAAGCTCTCCTTCAGGGCGTAGAGGTTGATGCGGTCCTGGGGGCGCTTGGGGCCGGCCACGGAAGGCTTCACCGTGGACAGGTCCAGGTGCAGCACCTGGCTGTAGTCGCAGTCCCCGGCCTGGGGAATGCCGAACAGGCCCTGGGCCTGGTAGTAGGCGCGCATGGCCTCCACCCTGGCCGGGTCCCGGCCGGTGGTGAGGAAGTACTGGCAGGTGGCCTCGTCCACCGGGAAGAAGCCCATGGTGGCGCCGTATTCCGGCGCCATGTTGGCGATGGTGGCCCGGTCGGTGACCGGCAGGGCGGCGGCCCCGGCACCGAAGAATTCGACGAACTTGCCCACCACCTTGGCCTTGCGCAGCATCTCGGTGAGGGTGAGCACGATGTCGGTGGCGGTGATGCCGGGCTCGGGGGTGCCGGTCAATTCCACGCCCACCACGTCCGGGGTGAGGAAATACACGGGTTGGCCCAGCATGCCGGCTTCCGCCTCGATGCCGCCTACCCCCCAGCCCACCACCCCCAGACCGTTGATCATGGTGGTGTGGGAGTCGGTGCCCACCAGGCTGTCCGGGTAGTACACACCGTCCTTTTCCATGACGCCCCGGGCCAGGTATTCCATGTTCACCTGATGCACGATACCCACCCCGGGAGGCACCACCTTGAAGGTATCGAAGGCCTGCATGCCCCATTTCATGAACTGGTAGCGTTCCCGGTTGCGCTGGAACTCGATCTCCATGTTCTGCTGCAGGGCCGTGGGCTGGCCGAACACATCCACCTGCACCGAGTGGTCCACCACCAGCTCCACCGGCGCCAGGGGTTCCACCTGCTTGGGGTCCTTGCCCTGCCGGGCGGCGGCGGAGCGCATGGCGGCCAGGTCGGCCAGCAGGGGCACGCCGGTGAAGTCCTGCAGCAGGATGCGGGCCACCACGAAGGGGATCTCCTCGGTGCGCGGGGCATTGGGCTGCCAGCCCGCCAGCTCGCGCACGTGCTGCTCGGTGATCTTTTGCCCATCGCAGTTGCGCAGCACCGACTCCAGCACCACCCGCAGGGACACCGGCAGGCGGGAAATTCTGCCCAGGCCGGCCTTTTCCAGCTGGGAGAGGGCGTAATAGGTTCCGGTCTTGCCGTGGCCGGCAGCGAAGGTCTGGCGAGCGTCGAAAGGATTGTTCATGGTCTGGGCACGGGTTTCGTTGGAAAATAAGCCCCTAATTTTACCTGTCCTTGCCTTCTTATTTCCCGGTGAGCCCCATGTCCGACCTGAAGCAGCGTGCCCTCGACTATCACGCATTTCCCCGCCCCGGAAAGATCTCCGTGGAATCTTCCAAGCCCTGTGTCACCCAGGATGACCTGTCCCTGGCCTATACCCCGGGGGTGGCGGCGCCGGTGCGGGCCATTGCCCAGGATCCGGAAAATGCCTATCGCTACACCAACAAGGGCAACCTGGTGGCGGTGATCACCGATGGCAGCGCCATCCTGGGCCTGGGCAACCTGGGTCCCCTGGCGAGCAAGCCGGTGATGGAGGGCAAGGGCATCCTGTTCAAGCGCTTCGCCGGTATCGACGTGTACGACATCGAGGTGCAGGCCCCCGGCGTGGCGAGCTTCATCGAGACCGTGGTGAACATCGCCCCCACCTTCGGCGGCATCAACCTGGAAGACATCGCCGCGCCCCACTGCTTCGAGATCGAGGCCGCTCTCAAGGCCCGCCTGGACATTCCCGTGTTCCACGACGACCAGCACGGTACCGCCGTGGTCATGTGTGCCGGCCTCATCAATGCCCTGGATGTCCAGGGCAAACAACTGTCCGAGATCAAACTGGTGTGTCTGGGCGCCGGCGCCGCCGGCCTGGCCTGCATGCGCCTGCTCATCGCCATGGGTGGCAGGAAGGAGAACATGATCCTGGTGGACAGCAAGGGGGTGATCCACAGCGGCCGCACCGACCTCAACGCCCACAAGCAGGAATTTGCCCAGGACACTGACCTGCGCACCCTGGCCGAGGCCATGCAGGGCGCGGATGTGTTCATCGGCGTCTCCGGCCCCAACCTGGTGAGCCAGGACATGGTGCAAGGCATGGCGGCACGGCCCATCCTCTTCGCCATGGCCAATCCGGATCCGGAGATCACCCCGGCCCAGGTCCACGCCTGCCGCGACGATGCCCTCATGGCCACGGGCCGCTCCGACTACCCCAACCAGGTCAACAACGTGCTGGGCTTTCCCTACATCTTCCGCGGCACCTTCGACGCCCGCGCCAAGGCCATCACCGAGGCCATGATGATCGCCGCCGCCCGGGCCCTGGCCGCCCTGGCCCGGGAACCCGTACCGGCGGAGGTGCTGGCGGCCTATGGTCTGGAGAAGCTGGAATTCGGCCGGGACTACATCATTCCCAAGCCCTTCGACCCCCGCCTCATCGAATGGGTACCCAAGGCGGTGGCGGCGGCGGCCTGAAGGCGTTTGGCCCATTCAGGGCACACGTACATTTGCACCCAGCCATGTCCCGGAAGGCCCGGGCACATGGTGGATGCATGACGGATTTAATCAGCGTTTCCCTGACTGATCACTCCCGCAAGCAGGCAAGCAGGAGAGGGGAGCGGCTGCGGGCCTCGTCTGTGTGCTCGCGTCCTCATGCCAGCAGGGCCTTGCCCCGTGCCACCAGGTTGTCAACGTTGAAGCCGTAGCGTTCCAGCACGCTGTCGCCCAGGGCCGAAACGCCGTAGTGTTCCACGGCAATGACGCCACCTCTATCTCCCACCCAGCGCTCCCAGCCCTGGGCCACGCCGGCTTCCACCGCCAGGCGTGCAGTCATGGCGGGGGGCAGCACGCTATCCCGGTAGGCCTTGTCCTGGGCCGCGAACAGTTCCCAGGACGGCATGGAGACCACGCGCACGGCCACCCCCTCCCCGGCCAGGCGGTCTGCGGCCCGGACACACAGGTCTACTTCGGCGCCGCTACCGATGAGGATGAGCCGGAGGTCGCCACCCCAGTCGCGCAGGACATAGGCCCCCCGGCGCAATCCCTGGGCGCTGGCGTGGAGCTGCCGATCCAGGGTGGGCACGTTCTGGCGGGAGAGGATCAGGGCCGTGGGCCGATCGGTGGTCGTGATGGCCACCTGCCAGGCCACCGCCGTCTCGTTGGCATCGGCGGGACGGATGACGTTGAGGTTCGGTAGGGCACGCAGGGCGGCCAGCTGCTCCACCGGCTGGTGGGTGGGACCGTCCTCGCCCACGGCGATGGAGTCGTGGGTGAACACATGGATG
This sequence comes from uncultured Thiobacillus sp., assembly GCA_964628785.1. Classification (GTDB taxonomy): domain Bacteria; phylum Pseudomonadota; class Gammaproteobacteria; order Burkholderiales; family Thiobacillaceae; genus PFJX01. The sequence goes on along the minus strand of CAZVNY010000051.1, from coordinate 5,406 downwards.
ACCTGCAGGCCCATGAGGGCGGCCAGACGCATGGGTGGGCGCATGTAATCACTGAATACCAGGAACGTGGCGGTATAGGGGATGCAGCCGCCGTGGGCCGCCAGGCCGTTGGCTATGGCCCCCATGGCGTGTTCGCGCACGCCGAAATGCAGGTTGCGCCCGACGGGACTCCATTCTTCGTCTGCCGCGCCCTGACGGTCCGGCTCCACGGCCTGGGCAAAGACCCCCAGGCCCGGCATGGCAGTATGGGTGGAAGGGTCCAGATCGGCGGAACCGCCGGTGAGGGCGGGCAGTCTCGCAGCGATGCCGGAGAGCACCCTGCCGCCGGCTACCCGGGTGGCCAGGCCCTTGGGGTCCGAGGGGAACACGGGGATTTCTGCATCCCAGCCGAGGGGCAGGCTGGCGTCGATGCTGTGCTGCAGTTCCCGGGCCAGCCCCGGGTGGCTCCGGGCATGGGCGTGCCAGCGCCGCTGCCAGGCCATCTCCGTCCGCCGCCCCTTGTCCAGGGCCTGGCGGAACCAGCCCAGGACATCTTCCGGTATGAGGAAGGGGGGCTGCTCCGGCCAGCCCAGATTGCCTTTGGTGGCGGCCACATTGTCCGCACCCAGGGGCGAGCCATGGGCCTGGAAGCTGTCCTGATAGGGGGAGCCGTAACCGATATGGGTGCGTATGCAGATCAGGGAGGGCCGGTCTTTCCTGCGTCGGGCGCGCTGAATGGCCGCGGCGATGGCGGCGGTGTCGTTGCCGTCCACCAGGGTTTGTACATGCCAGCCATAGGCCCGGAAGCGCGCAGCCCGATCCTCGGTGAAGGTGATGTCGGTGCCGGCGGCCAGGGTGACCTGGTTGTCGTCATAGAGACAGATCAGCTTGCCCAGGCGCAAATGCCCGGCCAAGGAGGCCGCTTCGGAGGCCACGCCTTCCATGAGGTCGCCATCGCTGATCAGGGCGTAGGTGTAGTGGTCCACGATGCGCTGGCCGTCCCGGTTGTAGCGCGCAGCCAGCTGGACCTCGGCCATGGCCATGCCCACCGCGTTGCCCAGGCCCTGGCCCAGGGGGCCGGTGGTGGTCTCCACCCCGGGAACATGTCCCCGTTCCGGGTGTCCCGGAGTTTTGCTGCCCCACTGGCGGAACTGGCGCAGGTCGTCCAGGGACAGGGCATAACCGCTCAGGTGCAGCAGGCTGTAGAGCAGGGCGGAGCCATGGCCCGCCGAGAGTACGAAGCGGTCCCGGTCGAACCAGTGGGGATTGGCCGGGTGATGCTTCAAAAACCGGGTCCACAACACGCAGGCCATGGGGGCGGCCCCCAGGGGCAGGCCCGGGTGGCCGCTGTTGGCCTGCTGGATCATGTCCAGGGCAAGAAAGCGGACGGTATCGATGGCACGGCGTTCGAGGCTGGTGGCTGTCATGGCAATCTGGGGTGAAGGGTGGCTACGCCGTTATAGCACCCTGCATGTATGGAGGCGGACTATGGCCCGCCTGCCCCTGCCCAGCCTGACGAGAATCACACCCCCTGCTTCAGACTCGCCTCGATGAAGTCTTCCAGATCGCCGTCCAGCACCGCCTGGGTATTACCCACCTCGTAGTTGGTGCGCAGGTCCTTGATGCGGGACTGGTCCAGCACGTAGGAGCGGATCTGGTGGCCCCAGCCGATATCGGATTTGGCGTCTTCCAGTTTCTGCTGTTCCGCCTGGCGGTTGCGCAGTTCCAGCTCGTACAGCCGGGCGCGCAACACCTTCCAGGCCTCATCCCGGTTGCGATGTTGGGAGCGGTCGTTCTGGCACTGCACCACGATGCCCGTAGGGATATGGGTCAGACGCACCGCTGAATCGGTCTTGTTGATGTGCTGGCCGCCGGCGCCGGAAGCCCGGTAGGTGTCGGTACGCACATCCGCCGGATTGATGTCGATTTCGATGGAATCGTCCACCTCCGGGTAGACGAAGACACTGCTGAAGGAGGTGTGGCGGCGGGCGTTGGAATCGAAGGGGGATTTACGCACCAGACGGTGGATGCCGGTCTCCGTGCGCAGATAGCCGTAGGCATAATCGCCATCCACCCGCACGGTGGCACTCTTGATGCCTGCCACTTCCCCTTCGGACACTTCCAGGAGTTCGGTCTTGAAGCCCTGGCGCTCGCAATAGCGCAGATACATGCGCAGCAGCATGCCGGCCCAGTCCTGGGCCTCGGTGCCGCCGGCACCTGCCTGGATTTCCAGGAAGCAGGGCTGGGGGTCCATGGGATTGTCGAACATGCGGCGGAACTCCATGTCCGCCGCCAGTTTTTCTATGGCCTCCAGATCGGTGGAGATGGCCTCCAGGGTGTCGTCGTCCCCTTCCGCCTCGGCCAGTTCGAACAGTTCCAGGGTATTGCGCACCCCTTCATCGAGCTGCTCCCATTTGAGTACCACGTTCTCCAGAGAGCGGCGTTCCCGGCCGATTTCCTGGGCCCGTTTGCTGTCGTTCCACAGATCCGGGTCCTCGGACAGGCCGATGACCTCCGTCAGACGGTCGCGCTTGCCAGGGTAGTCAAAGATACCCCCTGAGTTCCAGGGAGCGTTGTGCCAAATCCTGAAGATGGGCGGAGATCTGGTTGATGCGTTCGGCTTCCATGATGTCTGTCTGGCCCTGTGCTGCCTGAAAACGAAGAATTATAAACATTCCGGCAGGGCCAGACAGCCCCGCCATCGGCGGGCTCGGTCCGCCCTGCCGGAAGCGAGTCAGTCGGACAGCGCCAAGGTCATGGGTTCCCGGGGCAGCTCACACCTCGGCCACATAACCCATCTCGCTGGCGAACATGGCGTCCCAGTCGCCGATCTGCAGACGACGCCGGATCCCGTCGATGTCCCGGACGTGCAGACTGAAGATGCGCTGGATGCCGCTGTCGGCGAGCAAGACCCGGGGGCCATGGCCGAAGCCGAGATTCCTGGCTGCCAGCATGTCAGCACAGCCTTCGGCGCAACTGCAGCGCCAGCAATACCGGTGCGCCCAATAAGGCGGTCACCGCCCCCACGGGCAACACCGGCAGGGCAATGACGAGGCGAGCCAGGGCATCCACCGCCAACAGGACGATGCCACCGGCCAGGGCTGCATTGGGCAGGAGATAGCGGTGGTCGGCGCCGATGGCCAGGCGCACCAGGTGCGGGGCGATGAGGCCGACGACACCGAGAAAGACGGTGGCCACGGCGGCCAGCCTGTCGGCGGTCACCAGGACTTCATCGAGTTGTTTGATGTCCTCTGCGTGGGCCGGGACCAACAGCGCGAGTGGGGATTCAAGCCGGTAGTTGCTCCGCTTCAGGCCACCGGCACGCTGTCCTTGAAGGTCTGACGCTGCATGAGACGGTCGAAGAGCTCGGACAGATTGGGGTGGGCACGTCGCCAGTCCAGCTCCGGAAAGCGGAACTCGAGATAACCAAGGGTGCAGCCCACGGCGATGTCCGCCAGGGTAAAAAACTCACCGGTGCACCAGCTCTGCTGGCCCAGCTCCTCACTCATGAGCTGCAGGCCCGCCTTGACCTTGCCCATCTGACGCCGGATCCAGTCCGGGCTTTGCTGGGCGGAGGGACGTTTCTTCTCCATGAAGACCAGGGCGGCGGCGTCTGATACCCCGTCCGCCAGGGCCTCCCAGCGCTTGACCGCGATGCGGGGACGGGGCTCCTTGGGCATGACATGCCCCGCCGGGCTGACGCCGTCCAGGTACTCGACGATGACCCGGGAATCGAACAGGGTCTTGCCGTCGTCCAGCACCCAGACCGGCACTTTGCCCAGGGGATTGAATGCCGGTACCTGGGTTTCTTCCTCCCAGGGGGAATCCACCACGAAGTCGTAATCGATGAATTTTTCCGCGGCAACGACGCGCACCTTGCGCACGAAGGGGCTCGTCAGGGAACCGATCAATTTCATTTTTGGCTTGTTGAGTGTTCTTGGGCGGGCGGCATTGTAGCCGCTGGCAGGTTCGACAACTATCGTTCCGACAGGTTATGCCAGGGCAGACTCGGCCATGGGCCAGGCGGTGTCGAAGCGCCGTCGGGTCTCGTCCCGGCCCAGGATGGCCAGAACCTGGTCGATGGCCGGGGTCTGGGCGGTGCCGAACAGGAGCAGACGCAGGGGCATGCCGATCTGGCCCATCTTCAAGCCAAAGGCGGCGGCGGTGTCCTTGAGCAGTTGGCCCAGAATGGGGGCCTCCCATGCCACGCTGTCGAAGTCCTGGCGCAGCTTCTCGAAGGCGGGCAGGGCGGCCGCGCTGAGTTTGTCCTTCAGATCCTGGGAGGCAGGCAGGACCTGGCGGTAGTAGATATGCAGGCTGTCGGCCAGTTCCACCACGGTGCTGGCCCGCTCTTTCACCAGGCTGATGAGCAGAAGGGGATCGGGTCCCACATCCAGCTCGATACCGTGGGCCTTGAGCAGGGGGCGCACCAGTTTCGCCAGGCGGGCATCGTCCGCCTCCTTCATGTACTGCTGGTTCAGCCAGCCGAGCTTGGAGGCGTCGAAGCGGGCAGCGGCATGATTCACCTGGCGCACGTCGAACCATTCCACGAGCTGGGCGGCACTGAATTTCTCGTCGTCGCCGTGGCTCCAGCCCAGGCGGGCCAGGTAGTTGAGCAGGGCCTCGGGCAGGTAGCCCTCGTCCCGGTATTGCAACACCGAGACCGCGCCATGCCGCTTGGACAGGCGCTCCCCATCCTGGCCCAGGATCATGGGTACATGGGCATAGGTGGGAATGGGGGCCCCCAGGGCCTTGAGGATGTTGATCTGGCGGGGGGTGTTGTTGACGTGGTCATCGCCCCGGATAACGTGGCTGATGCCCATGTCCCAGTCGTCCACCACCACGCCGAAGTTGTAGGTAGGCACCCCGTCGCCGCGCACGATGACCAGATCGTCCAGCTCCGTATTGGCCACGGTGATGGGGCCCTTGATCAGGTCATTGAAGGTGACTTCCCCTTCCCCCGGGTTGCGGAAGCGGATGACCGGGGTGACGCCGATGGGAGGCGCGGGCAGGGTCTTGCCGGGCTCTGGACGCCAGCGTCCGTCATAGCGGGGCTTCTCCCCCCGGGATTTCTGGGCCTCCCGCATCTCCTCCAGTTCTTCCTTGCTGGCATAACAGTAATAGGCGTGTCCGGTCTCCAGGAGATGGGCCACCACGGCGCGATAACGCTCCATGCGCTCCATCTGGTAATAGGGACCTTCATCCCAGTCCAGCCCCAGCCAGTACATGCCGTCCAGGATGGCCTGCACCGATTCCTGGGTGGAACGCTCCCGGTCCGTATCCTCGATGCGCAACACGAAGCTGCCACCCATCTTGCGGGCAAAGGCCCAGGAAAACAGGGCGGTACGGGCGCCGCCGATGTGCAGATAACCAGTGGGGGAGGGGGCAAAACGGGTGCGAACTTGGGACATGGATAACTCCTTTTGT
>CAZVNY010000050.1:0-10204 GCA_964628785.1 uncultured Thiobacillus sp. | reverse complement strand
CCCGCCGTATCCACGGCATGGATGCGGAAGCGTTGCTCGGTCTGTCTGGCGGCAGGTTCATCCGCTTCCACGCCCAGCAGTACCTGGGCTGGGTAGACGGGGATACGGGCGGCGGCGCTGCGGATCTCGCCATTGGCATCCCGGTATTCCGCCTCCGCCCGCAACAGCCGGGGGCTGTCCACGGCAGGCAGCTGCCACGCCATCCGGCCGGCACCGCCGGCATCCAGGCTGAAGCGCCGGATCTCCAGGGCCTGCTGCCCCTGGCTCTGTGGCGACGTTGCATCCACGCCAAAGTCGCCGATGTGCCAGTCCGCGACCTCGTCACGGCGACCGGTTTGTACCGCCCCATTGGCGAAGCTGATCTGCTCATATTCCTCGAAGGACACCGGCCAGGGCTGTAACTGACCCCGCAGGGTGATGGGCAGGCCCATGGCCGCGCCGCCGGACAGCCAGGTAGCCTGCACGTCCAGATGGATGTCCTGGGCCGACAGGGCCTGGGCCGGCCCGCTGAGCCGGGCGCGCAGATTGGGTACCCGGAAGGCGGCGACACGGAATTCCCCCGCTGCCAGCTCGTCTCGGCCCTGCTTCTTGCGGGTCTGGATGACCCGGATCTCCCACACACCCTGCTTCATCGCCTTGGGCAGGGTGTAGGTGGCTTCGGCAATCCCCTGGCTGTCCCAGCTCACCGGCAGTTTCACTTCCTCGCCACTGCCCTGGTGACGCAGGATCACCTCCCGGTCCAGTGCGGCGGGGTCGACGTAAGCGAAGCCCACGGCCTTCTTGCGGCGCACGAAGAGCTTCATGGCCACTTCCTCGCCGCCCCGGTACAGGCCCCGGTCCAGTACGGCATGGGCGATGTGGGGGCCCTGCCAGTAATCCTGGTACAGGTTGAAGCGCCAGGGGGCGATGCCGTCGTTCCACTCCGAGAGCAGGAAGCTGAAGTCCTCCCCCAGGCGGGCGGTCACGAACCACTGCCGGTCGTACTGGTCCAGGCAGCCGGGCAGGCTGTCCGTGGCCGGCAGGGCCTTGTCGATGCGCAGGAGGCCGTCGCGATCCGTCTTGCCCTGGGCATGGTGCTTGCCGCCGCAATCCATGACCGCCACCTCCGCCCCCGCCACCGGCCTGCCGTCATCCAGGCGGGTGACCCACACCAGAGAGGATTCCTGCCCCAGCTTGAAGTGGAGGGCCAGATTGGTCACCAGGGCGGCACTGCGCACGTGGTAGGGCTTGGCCTTGTCCATGAGGGCCTTGCCCAGGCGGGGGCTGGCCACTTCCACGACATGCAGACCGGCCCTCTTGAGGGGGATGCCGATGACTTCGGTCTCCTTGTCCGGCAGGGGCTTGGGCAGGGGCTTGGCCGGGATCCTGTGGCGTGGCTCGAAGATGGAGTCTTCCGCGCCATAGCGGGTGATGACCATGCGTTCCGCATCGGCATCGCTGCCCTTGCCGGCAGGACCCCAGACGTCCTCGTCCTTTTGCCGCAGACGGCGCAGCCAGGCGATGGCCTCCAGGGGGTCTTGCGTGCTGAGCATGCGCGCGGACAGATGGGCATGGCTCTGGCTGAGCGTATCCACGTAACGCAGGGTCAGGGGCAGGGCCGGATCGGCATGCAGTTCGTAAATGCCGAACCCGGCGGCAAAGCGGGCCAGGGGCGGGGCCAGATCCGTCTTCACCTGCAGGGGGAAGCTGCGCGCGTTGAGCAGGGGGCGGCCGGCTTCATCCTTGAGGCCCTTGGGCAGTTCCAGACGCAGGCTGGCCTTTTCCGGGAAGGGTCCGACAAACTCCACGCTGCGGGTCCAGCCAGCGCGTGCGTCATCCGGGGCCACCCTGGCCTGCCAGCTGCGCTTGCCGCTCCTGAGCACGATCTGGCCCGCCAGTTTGCTGCTGACCTCGGCACTGAAGTTCAGCTGCATGGGCAGGATGGGCAGGCAGGGGGCACGGGCGTTGAGCTTCTGGCAGCGCAACCTGGCCAGGAACTCGGGGCGGGTACGAAATTCCAGGCGCTGCTCCTGGCGGGTGGCCACGCCACTGGCGGCAGTGATGCCGGCATCCCATACCAGGCTGAGCCGGCTGCCGGCGGGCAGGCGCCGGGCACAACGGGCAACCACAACGGAAGCATCACCTCGTGTCGCCGCGGCCAGCAGGCTGTCCCGCACGCCTGTGCCCGGGGTGGGGGAGGCGGCCAGGGGGGCCAGGGTGCGTCCCAGGGCATAGTAGTAATCCCGGAAGAAGCCCTGGCTGGACTCCAGCACCTTGCGCTTTTCCGCTCCCTCCAGGAGCCGGGCGGGGATGCGTTCCGCCACGCCTTCCGCCACGCACCAGAAGCGGCCCGTGAGGGAGGCGGTGCGCAAGGGCGCGTTCAGTCCCAGGACGAAGACCTGGTCTTCCAGGATGGCCTCGTGGCCTTCCCCAGGCCGGCTCATGACGATGGCCGGCCCACCGGTATTGAAGCGGAATACCGCCGGGGCCAGGGTCTCGCCTGCCAGGCTGCGCAGACCGGCACGGGTGCGAAATTCGCATTGCTGCCCGCCGGACAAATCGGCGGCAAAGTCATAGACCCAGTTGCGGTTGTCCAGCCAGCGCCCCGTGCCCACTACCGGCCCCGGCTGGCAGAGCACGTCGAAGGGATCCGCCAGGTGGGCATCACCCAGGGGCACCATATCCGCATCGAAGCGGACACTGACCTGGCGCACACCGCTGGCTTCACCCTGGGGGCTGAAGCGTTCCACTTGGGCCGCCCAGGCGAACCAGGGCAGACAGGTCAGCAGGACGATGTTGGCGAAGTGGGCAAGGGCGGACATGGCGTTTATCCTGCAACACACTGATATGCAAGGGAGTTTAACGGCCTCCCCCGATTCTCGCTGTCTGCTGCCTCACAGCATGGCCCGATACAGGGTCAGGTAGGACTGGGCGCTGTGCTGCCAGCTGAAGTCCTGCTGCATGCCTTTTTTCATCATGCGCCGCCAGGCGGTCTTGTTGGCAAAACGCTCCAGGGCCTGTTCCACCGCCAGCCACAGGGCATGGGCGCTGAGCTCGCGGAAGACGAAACCGGTGACACCGTGCTCCACGGTGTCGGCCAGGCCGCCGGTGGCGTGCACGATGGGCAGCGTGCCATAACGCAGGCTGTACATCTGGTTCAGGCCGCAGGGTTCGAAGCGGGAAGGCATGAGGAAGGCGTCGGCGCCCGCCTCGATGAGGTGGGACAGGGCCTCGTCATAGCCGATGAAGCAGGCGGCCCGGCCCGGGTGTCTGGCGCAGGCGTCACGCACCGCCTGTTCCAGTATGGGGTCGCCGGTGCCCAGCATGACCAGCTGGCCACCCCGGTAGATGATGCCCTCCACCACATCCAGCACCAGGTCCAGGCCCTTCTGGTGGGTCATGCGGGCGATGAGGCCGAAGAGCGGCGCATCCGGGTCATCCTGCAGCTCCATGCGGAGCTGCAGGGCCTGCTTGCAGCGCAGCTTGTCCTTCAGGTTGCGGGTATTGTAGGCGCAGGGCAGATGGGGGTCTCCGGCCGGATTCCACTCCGCCGTGTCGATGCCGTTGAGGATGCCGACGAGCTCGGCCGAACGGGTGGCCAGCAGGCCTTCCAGGCCCATGCCCAGGGGTGCGTTCTGGATCTCCCGGGCATAGGTGGGAGACACGGTGCTCAGGCGGTTGGCGTAGTACAGGCCGGCCTTGAGGAAGGACAGGTTGCCGTAATACTCCACGCCGGCGATGGAGAAACTCTCCGGGGGCAGTTCCAGACTGGACAGCACCCCGGGGGGATAAATGCCCTGGTAGGCCAGGTTGTGTACGGTCATGAGGCTGGGGGTGGCCACCCCCATGAAATGCAGGTAGGCCGGCGCCAGGCCCGTCTGCCAATCATTGCAGTGCAGGATTTCCGGACGCCAGTCCAGGGGTGAATAGGGGCTGGCCAGGATCGCCGCCGCCTTGGCCAGCAGGGCGAAGCGCCAGGCATTGTCGCCATGGTCCTGGCCCTGGGCGTCCTGGTAGGGGCCACCGGGCCGGGCAAAGGCCGTGGGTACGTCCAGCACGTACAACGGCGTGCCGCTGCCCGGCATGCTGCCTTGCAGCAGACGGGCCGCCGGTTGGCCCGGCAGCCCCCCCAGATCGCAGAGGGACTCCAGGGCGTCGGCCCGCTCCAGCACCTGGGGATAACCCGGCAGGAGCACCCGGCAGTCCACGCCGATCCTGTCCAGGGCGATGGGCAGGGCGCTGGAGACATCGGCCAGGCCGCCGGTCTTGATGAGGGGAACCGCTTCGGAGGTACAGAATAGGACTTTCATCGGGTCATGAGAGCAAGCATCATTGCGGGGTATTTTCCCCCATATCCCGGGAGAGGGCGCGGCCAGTGAGCAGTCTGCCACTGCGCTGCCGCATCGGGGGCGACAGACGACGCACGACAGGAGAAGAAGACGTGGAAATCGGTTTGTACGGGCTGGGTCGCATGGGCGGCAACATGGCGCGGCGCCTGAGCCGAGCCGGCATCAGGGTTTGCGCCCACAATCGCAATGTGGCCGTGGCCCAGGCCGTGGCGGCGGAGGAGGCCCGGGTAGTGGCCTGTGCCTCCCTGGCGGAGATGGTGCAGGGCCTGGCCGGCCCCCGGGTGGTCTGGCTCATGCTACCCGCCGGAGCGGCCACGGATCAGGCCATACAAGATCTCACCCCCCTGCTGGCCCCCGGTGACCTGCTGGTGGACGGGGCCAACGGCTTCTACCAGGATGCCCAGCGCCGGGCCGCAGCACTGGCCGCCCGGCAGATCCATTTCGTGGATGTGGGGGTGTCCGGCGGTGTCTGGGGCCTGGCCAACGGCTACTGTCTCATGGCCGGCGGTGACGGCCCGGACCTGGCCCGCCTGACCCCCTTCCTGCAGGCCCTGGCCCCCACGCCGGAGACGGGCTGGCTGCATGCCGGGCCGGTGGGTGCGGGCCACTTCACCAAGATGGTCCACAACGGCATCGAGTACGGCATGATGCAGGCCCTGGCGGAGGGCTTTGCCCTCATGGCGGCGAAACAGGAATTCGGCCTGGACCTGGCTGCGGTAGCGGAGCTCTGGCGGCACAGCTCCGTGGTGCGCTCCTGGCTGCTGGACCTCACCGCAGATTTCCTCGAACAGGACCAGAAACTGGAGGACATCGCGCCCCTGGTGGCGGATTCCGGTGAGGGCCGCTGGACCGCCCTGGAGGCCATCCACCTGGGTGTGCCCACCCCGGTCATGACCCAGGCCCTCATGGCCCGCTTCTCCAGCCAGGGCAAGGGCGACTTTGCCAACAAGCTCCTGGCCATGATGCGCAAGGGCTTCGGCGGCCACGCGGTGAAAAGCGGGGAGTAGTCGGCAGGGGGCAGGCTGCCCTTTCCCCTTTTCCGCAAGTCCATTCCTCCACACCCCAACCCTTCACTCCACACCCGGGCAAAAGCCATGTTCGATCAGGAAGTCCCCCTCCCCCCCTGCAACTTCATCATCTTTGGCGCCACCGGCAACCTGGCCTCCATCAAACTGTTGCCGGCCCTGTACCGTCTGGAACTGGCGGGCAGGCTGCCGGATGGCCTGAATTTCGTGGCCTTTGCCCGGCGGGAGATGGATGACTCCAGCTGGCGTACCCATGTCAAGGAATTGCTGGCGGAAAGGCTCCAGGCCCAGGGGGAGGTGCTGGAAAAGTTTGCCCAGCGCTTCGATTACCTCAGGGCAGACCTGGACGATCCCCAGGCCTATGTGCGGCTGAAGGAGCTCCTGGCCCGGCCCAAGCTGGGCGTCTGCTCCAACATCGTATTCTACCTGGCCATCAAGCCCAGCGATTTCAGCGCGGTGATCAAGAACCTGGATGGCGTGGGGCTATCCAAACCCCGGGGCCTGAACCGCATCGTGGTGGAAAAGCCCTTCGGCAGCGACATCGAGTCCGCCCAGGTGTTGAACCAGCTCCTGCACCGCTATTTCGACGAATCCCAGGTCTTTCGCATCGACCATTACCTGGGCAAGGAAACGGTGCAGAACCTGCTCGTGTTCCGCTTTGCCAACACCCTCATCGAACCCCTGTGGAACCGCAATTTCATCGACCATGTGCAGATCACCGTGGCGGAAGACGTGGGCATCGGCAAGCGCGCCGACTACTACGACAAGGCCGGGGCCTTGCGGGACATGCTGCAGAACCACCTCATGCAGCTCCTCACCCTGGTGGCCATGGAGCCGCCCCCGGCCCTGGAGGCGGACGCCCTGCGCGACGAAAAGGTGAAGGTGCTGCGTTCCATCCGGCCCATTGCCCGGAATGCGGTGCATGCCCACGCCTTCCGCGCCCAGTACAAGCCGGGGCAGATACGGGGCAGCCAGGTGGCCGGTTATCAGGACGAGCCCGGGGTGACCCCCGACTCGATCACCGAGACCTTCGCCGTGGCCAAGTTCTATGTGGACAACTGGCGCTGGCGCGGCGTGCCCTTCTACCTGCGCACGGGCAAACGCCTGAACAAGCAGCTTTCCATGATCGCCATCCGCCTACGCCATCCACCCCAGCAGCTCTTCCGGGAAACCCCCCTGGAGGTGCTGGAACCCAACTGGATCGTGCTCTCCATCCAGCCCGACGAGTGCATGCACATGGAGATCCACGCCAAGCAGCCGGGCCTGGGCATGGAGACCCGGGTGGTGCGTCTGGATGCCAGCTACCGCACCCCGGACGAGGCCCCCCTGGATGCCTATGAGGCCCTGCTGCTGGACGTGATCGAGGGGGATCGCACCCTGTTCATCCGCTTCGATGAGGTGGAATGGGCCTGGCGGGTGGTGGACCCCATCCTCAAGTACTGGACCCAGGAGCGGGATTTCATCCACACCTACGCCGCCGGCACCTGGGGGCCCCACGAATGCAACCGCCTCTTCGACAAGGAAGACACGGAGTGGCGCAACCAGGTGTAGGGCAGGAAGGCTTAACGCAAAACCCGCGCTTGGCGAAACTTTGCCCCCACTTTGCTCCCCTCCCCCGCAAGCGGGGGAGGGGCTGGGGGAGAGGGAAACTTTGAAGGCGATTCGCCGTTTCAATTTCCGCGGTAGTGACTCGCCATGAAGGTTAGTCCTTCACCTTTCCGTTCTCTGCCGGGCTTGCGTCGGTAGCCGCTGCCGGGGTGCGTTGTGCCGCGGCGATCTTGAGGAAGTAGGCACGATAGCGTTCGAGCTCGGCATCCACCTGCAGATTTGTGAGCTTGTCCAGATACGCCCGGGACTCGGCCTCGTTACCCAGTCGCCGGTGGTATTCGGAGAGCAGATAGAGGCTGGCCAGGGTCTGTCTGGGGTTTGCGTCGTCGGCCAGGCTGGCCTGCAGCAGAGGCAGGGCCTTGGCCACATAGGTGCGGCTCAGCTCCGGATCATGCCGGGTCTCGAAGGCCATGAGGCGGTAGAAGTGGTTCCAGAACCCTGCCTCCATGCCCCGGGCCTGATACATCCGTTCGGCCCAGAGCAGTCGTTCCAGGCGGGTGGCGGGCTGTCTTTGCGGGTCGTAATGGCGGGCAAGCCAGGTCCGCAGAGAGACCCCCTGCCCGGGCTCCAGATCCCTGAAATGGATGCCAAAGGCAATGTAGCCGGAAGCCGGGTTGAACCAGAGCCAGCGGCTATCGGTAAAGGGCCAGAAGACCTGGTCTGTCTTGCTGGGCTGCTGGTAGATCTGGGCGCTCCAGCCCGTGGATTCGCTGACCGTCAGGGTTTCCTGATTGATGGGATCCACGACCTGGATCTCGTTCCAGGAAGTGGCCTTGGCCGGCAGGCCCATGCAAAGGCCCAGGAAAAGCGTGAGCCCGAGGGCGTGGAGCAGGTGGAGTCGTCGTAAAAAAGCGTACATGTCGAATGATTGTCGGGGGACCGACAGGCTGTTCGGGGTTGCACAAGTTTAGGCGTGTTTGCCTGTCCGGGGTGGCTGCGCGCAAGGTCCGGGAGGCTTCTGCAGGGGGTGCAGCAGGCGGCCCACCAGGGCCCGCAGCCGCGCTGCTCTCCGCCGTGTGTACCTTCAGGCCCCATTGGCGCATGAGGCCGGCGTTTTGAGGGCTTAGCCCCGGGGGTGGTGCCGGGCATGGAGTTGCTTCAGGCGCTCCCGGGCCACGTGGGTGTAGATCTGGGTGGTGGCGATGTCGGCATGGCCCAGCAGCATCTGCACCACGCGCAGGTCGGCGCCGTGGTTGAGCAGGTGGGTGGCGAAGGCATGGCGCAGGGTGTGGGGCGACAGGGGGCTGCGGATGCCGGCCTCACCGGCGTGGCGCTTGATCAAGTGCCAGAACATCTGCCGGGTCATGGCCGTGCCCCGGGCGGTGACGAACAGGGCCTCGCTGCTGCGCCCCTTGAGCAGCAGGGGCCGGGCCTCCCGCACGTAGCGCAGGATCCAGTCCTGGGCGGTCTCCCCCAGGGGCATCAGGCGTTCCTTGCCCCCCTTGCCGAAGATGCGCACCACCCCGTCCGTGAGACTGACCGCTGCCACGGGCAGGGCCACCAGTTCCGAGACCCGGAAACCGGCGGCATACAGGGCCTCCAGCATGGCCCGGTCGCGCAGGCCCAGGGGGGTGTCCACCTGGGGTGCGGCCAGCAGGGCCTCCACCTCCGCTTCCGACAGGCTGCCGGGCAGGGGCTTGGGCAGGCGGGGGGCCTCCACGTTGAGACTGGGGTCATCGCTGCGCCGGCCTTCCCGCAGCAACCAGCGGTGATAGCGCTTGATGGCGGTGAGCTGGCGCGCCAGGCTGCGGGCCGCCACCTTCTGCTGCAGGGCTCGGTGGGCAAGGAAGGCCTGGATGTGCATCTGCTGCGCCCCATCCGGGGCCAGGCCCTGCTGCGCCAGCCAGGTGAAGAGCTGGCTCAGGTCCCGGCGGTAGCTTTCCAGGGAACGGGGGGCCAGGCCATCCTCCAGCCAGAGGGTGTCGCAAAAACGGTCCAGCTCCGGGGCAAAGGGCGGCTCGGCGGGGGGGTTAGAGGGCGCCTTCATGCGCCAGCAGCCAGCGCTTGATTGCCTGGGTGAAGCCCACCCGGCTGTGGTTGAAGCCCCCCAGACTGCCGTCGGCGGCCACCACCCGGTGACAGGGGATGATGATGGGAATGGGGTTGTCCCCCACCGCCTGGCCCACGGCCCGGGCCGCGCTGCCCAGCTGCCGGGCGAGCTGGCCATAGCTGCGGGTCTGACCCGCGGGAATGGTTTGCAGGATCGCCCAAACCTGCTGCCGGAAGGGGGTGCCGGAGAATTGCAGGGGCAGGCTGAAACGGTGTGTCGGGCTGGCGTAATAGGCCTCCAGCTCTGCGGCCACCCGACGCTGGAATGGGGTGGTGGGGTTGCGCGTGGGCGTGTCCGGGGGCAGGAATTCCAGCCCGCTCAGGTGCTCGCCCACCACCTGCACCCCCAGGGCACCGAAGGGGGCGGGCAGAACACAGTCGAAGTCCGGGAGTCTTTGCATGCCGGCATTGTGGGCCTCCTGTCCGGGGCTGGCAAACCGGGTGGGCAGGCACGGCCTCTACAGGTGCCGATGGGCTTCTGTGGCTCAGAGGCCAGCCAGCTCTTCCGGGCTGAAGCCCGCGGCCAGACGTGCGCTTTCGTTGAAAGGACGGCGGGGCCGGGGCACGCCGGGGCCGTGCACCAAGTCCCGATAGGTGCCCACCGGGTCCAGGCCCCGGTTCTCGCACAGCCAGCGGAACCAACGGTCCCCTGCGGCGACATGGCCGATCTCGTCCTGCAGGATGATGTCCAGGATGGCGGCTCCGGCCCGGTCGCCGTAGCCGCTGAGCTTGCGCTGGATGTCCGGGGTCACGTCCAGGCCCCGGGCCTCCATGAGGCGGGGCACCAGGGCCATGCGGGCCAGGGGGGCATGGGCGGTCTTCTGGGCCAGCTCCCACAGACCGGCATGGGCGGGAAAATCGCCGTAATCCCGGCCCAGGCTGCGCAGGTGGTCCCGCAGCAGGCGGAAGTGATAGGCCTCTTCCGCCGCCACCCGGATCCAGTCGGCGTAGTAGTCCGGGGGGAAGCCGGGGAAGCGCTGCACTGCATCCAGGGCCAGGTTGATGGCGTTGAATTCGATGTGGGCCAGGGCGTGGATCAGGGCGGCATGATTTTCCGGGCCATTGAGCTGGCGCGGCGGCATGCTGCGGGGATCGGCCAGTACGGGCCGTGGCGGGATGCCCGCCGACTGCGCAGGGGCGAGGAAGGGCTCCAGGGCCAGGACGCCGGCCTGCCAGTCCGCCTGCAGTTGCCCG